>NZ_JBBEBZ010000234.1:0-9390 GCF_040882075.1 Nitriliruptor sp. | reverse complement strand
CCTGCCCCTGGCCAGAACACCGGCGCGAACGCCGCCGGGGCGTGCAGCCACACCGCAGCCTGCTCCGCGAAGCGTTCACTCTCGCCGGCGACCTCCAGATCGCCGACGGCCGCCTGCACGTCACCCTCAACCCCGCCTCAGCACCCCGACGCACCCGTGCACTCGCTGCGCTGTGCGAGCAGCTCAACGACACCGAAACCGTCTACCCCGGCACCGACCTCGTGCTCCGCTACACCGTCAAGGACGTCCCCGACGTTGCGTGAACTTCCACACGGCACCAGTCCTGGAATCCGTCGCAGGGCAGTCTCCGGCGGGGCTTCCTCGCCGCTCTCCCAGCGCCCCGGCAGGGTGCGGTCCACTTCGAAGTAGGCCGCAAGTTTGGACTTGGAGCCCACGGCGCGCATGGCCGCCTGGATCCGGTCACTCAGCAGCGGGTCGATGGCTGGGGCCACGGTACGCCCGTGGTGTGCGGCTTCGCGTGCAACGTCAGTGTTGCGCAAGGCCGGCATAGCCGGGGCTCGTGCCTGGCGGGCCAACGACGGTGCGCAAGGTGCTGCTGCACGAAGCTGATGTCTGGAGGCTTCCCTCGACCGGGGAGTGAGATCCACCGCGACCCATCAGGCACTCCCCCTGGCTCTCGCAGCCGACCGCGCCGAGGGCATCCACGCGGACGGTGAGCTCGGGCCGGCGCGCAGGTGCAGGGGCGTACCCTGGAGGTTGCACAGCGCACAGCGCGACGCCGTTTCTTCGGTGCCCGCACGGACCTGCCGAGGGACGAGCAAGGGCTCGCACCGTGGCCACCACCTGGGGAAGGCAGACGCATGGCATCGTCCGCTCCCAGCGTGGCGACCGTGCCACCAGTTCCCAGCGCATTCGGTCTGAGCATCTCATGCTGGTGCGCGCGGCTCGCCCTCGTCAGCATCACCTTGATGCTGGCCCTTCCGGTGCTGCCGACTGGGCGGACCGGGTTCCTCGTGGACGGCACGATGCCCGCCGGATCGGCGATCGTGCTCGGATTCCTGGCTACGGCGGTACTCGTCGCGCTGCGCGGCCGCACCCGGCTTGCGCGAACGACGACTTTGGTGGGCATCCTGTCCGGTGCCGTGCTGATGCTGGGGTCCGGCCTCACGCTCACCGGTGTGGGAGGTGGTGCCCTCGGGGACGCTCCCGCCGCTGGTTGGCCGGCAGCCGGGCATGCCGCGACGGTCCACGTTCTGCTCGGCGTGGCGCTGCTCGCGACGTTGCTGCGGTCACCCTGGTTGGTGGTACCGCGGCTCTTTGGGCTGGCCACGGGTGTCCTCGCACCGTTGGCTTCCCTGACCGTCCACGCCTTCGCTGACCAGGGGGACGCACTGCTCAAGGGTGTTGCTCCCGTGACCGTCGCGGCCGCGACCCTGCTCACCACGTTCGCCATCGCCGGACTCGGACACGACCGGTGGCCGATCCGGGCTCTGGTCCGGCATCCATCCGATCGAACTCAGGTCGGTCGCTTGCTGCCGTTCGTCCTGGTTGTTCCGTTCGTGGCTCCGTTGGCGGTGGCTCTAGCGCGAGCCCTGGGGCTGGGAGAGCGACCGACGATCGTCCTGGCAACGCTGCTGCCGATGCTGGGACTGGTCGGGCTCTCGACGATCACGTTTCTGGGCCACCATCGCCTGAAGGGAGAGATCGAGACTCGGGACCAGCAACTGCTGACCATCCTCGACGGGCTGCCCCTCGCTGTGATGCTGCGCGCGCCGGACGGCACCCTGCTACACGCCAACCCGGGTGCGGAAGCGTTCGTCGCACGCCTGGGGGTCGGAGTCGACGCGATCCACGGGAGTGCGAGTGACCTCATGGCCCACGTCGAGGTGGTCGACGAGGACGAGCGCCCCTACGACCGCGAGCGGCTTCCCGTCGTCTCCGCGATCCGAGACGGCCGGAGCCATGATGCGACGGTCGGCCATGGCCTTCCCGAGGGGGGCTACGCCTGGTACAGCGTACGAGCGGCGCCGACACCTCTGGCCGACGGCTCGACGGGCACGATCGTGACGCTGGATGACATCACCGAACAGCAGGACGCCCGTCTACGCATCACGGTCGCCGAGCGGTCGTCGCGTCTGACGTTCGAGCATGCCCCGATCGGGGTCGCGGTCCTCGCGCCGAGCGGCGAGCTCCTGCGCGCCAACTCCGCACTCTGCGATCTGCTCGGGTATCCCGACCACGAGCACCTCGTGACTGCGGGGATCGGCGCCGCGCTCCTCGCTGAGGATCACGAGGACCCCTCGAGGGACCTGCTCGCTGGCCTGCCGGACGGTCGCGCACGGGTCCGCGTCGAACGCCAGCTGCCACACCACGACGGACACCGGCTCCCGACCGAACTGTCGATCGCCCTCGTCCGCGACGATCAGGACCGACCTCTTCACCTGATCATCCAGGTCGTTGACCTCAGCGAGCGCCGCGAACTCGAGGCCGAGCTACGCGCCGCCGCCTCCCACGATCCCCTCACGGGGCTGGTCAACCGTCGGGCGCTCGCTGAGCGGTTGCAGGTCGCGCAGGCTCGTCGGGAACGCGACGGCACCGACATCAGGCTGCTGTTCATCGATCTGGACCGGTTCAAGACGATCAACGACAGCTACGGGCACGAGACCGGCGACCGTCTCCTGATGGAGATGGGTCGCGGTTTGCTCACGGCGACTCGGCGGAGCGACACCGTCTGCCGTATGGGCGGCGACGAGTTCGTCATCCTGTGCACCCCGATCGACGGCACGGCCGGGCTGCAGGACGTGCTCGACCGCGTGGAGGTGATCCAACCGGCAGTCGAGGTTGCCGGTTCGTTGGTGACCGTCGGCCACAGCGTCGGCGCAGTTCTCATCGGCCCCGACGAGGACCTCGACGCGGCACTGCACCGTGCCGATGCTGAGATGTATGTTCGTAAGCGTGCCTCCGATGACCCCGTGCTCGAGATCGTGCCCTAGGAACACGACTGACATCCCCGCAAGGACCGGGATCAACGTCGGTCGGTTCCCAGTGCGAACCTTGGCCTGTGAGCCGCGGTAGCCCACTGCGCATAGCCCTGACTGTCGGTGCACCGACTCCCACCGCCAGCGCGATCAGCACGCCATCGGCGGCACGTCGAACCGCGACCACTCCCCGTTGGTACGTGCCACCTCAGCGAACGCTGCGGCTGCCCGCCCGCTGTTATCTAGCTCAAGCAGACGACCCCGGTTCGCTTCCCGCGACGCCCAAGGCCGTGGCTGTCGGCGTCGCCTGCCTCGTGGGCGCCCTCGTTCGTTGGTGAGCAGGGATGCTCAGCCGCGGGCCGGCCCCAGCTGGGAATGACAATCGCGACGATCACATGGACGACAGCTGGCAACCGTGCCACCGATGCGGCTGTGGCGGGTGCTGCCGGATGGTGCTATCCCCAGTCGATCGGGTTTGCGCTTACGGGTGCTGCGGACGATCCGGCGTGGCCGGTCGTTGCGTGAGCTGGCGGAGACGGACCGACTGACGGGGCTGGCGAACCGGCACGAGATCGAGGAGCAGTTCGCCACCTTTGCCGGCGCTTGGGAAGTAAGCGGGGTGGAGGGTCGTAGGAGCGGCACAGGGGCCCTGCGAGGCTGAGGAATATCTACACCCTCTCCTCGAACAGGACCCCTGTGGAAACCGATGGGTGCGCCACGAGGCGCTATGCAACCGAGAGCGGATGGAAGGTCCGCTCCGCGGGTCTGTCGCAGCAGACCAGTGAAGCTGGAGGCAGCCCGAACCTGGAGACGCAGGCAAGGTAGGAGCAGCCTCGACAACGGCGGGACGGGCTGGCACTGCCAGATGGCCCGGGTCCGTCAAGCGAGACGAGAAGGTGGAACGCAAGTGAATCAGTGTTGACGCCCCGAACATCTCGCGGTCAGCGATTACACGAGAAGGCACCGACTTCGAAGACGCGTGGCCGTTGATCGCCGGCACCGACAACCCTCCGATCTCACCCTCGTAGGTACGTCATGCCGCTAACAGGCAGATGACTGACCTGGCGCGGTATCCGTCCTCCCGCGGGACCCGCCCCGTCAGCTATGGGCGGTGCCCGCATGACGACCACCCGCCCGCAGTCACGGTGATGTGTGCCGGGGTTCACGTCGGTAGCTCGCCGGCTTCGAGGTCTGCGATCAGGTCCAGGAGTCCGGCGGCTTCCCAGGAACGGTTGCGTCGGCCGCCGGCGACGGGCTTGAGCACGCCGGCGTCGGCGAGTTGGTCGAGTGCGTTGTGGACGGCTGCCTTCGCGCGTCCGGTGACCGCTCCGGCGATCGGGGCGGTTATGACGGGGTGGGCGGGGAGCAGGTCGATCATCGCCCAGGCTGCGGCGTCTGCCCGTGGGTCGGACGCGACATGCAGCAGGTCTCGCCACCGTTCGGTCAGCTGAGCGACCTCGTCGACGTAGGAGGCGGCAAGGTCGGTTGCCTGGACGGTTGCGGTCGCGAACGTTTCGATCCAGCCGTCTACCTCGCCGTTTCGGTAGGCGGTCAGCCCGTCGATGTAGCGGTCGCGGTCGCGCGCGAACACGACGCTGATGGGTGGGACGAACACCTCGGCGAGGCCGCGCCGCCGGAGCACGACGTGGATCAGGGTTCGGCCAGTCCGGCCGTTGCCGTCATCGAACGGGTGGATGGTCTCGAACTGCGCATGGACCAGCGCGGCCTGGACGAGCGGCGGCAGCGATTCGTCCGCCATCGCGTCACATAGATCAGCGAGCAGGGGCTCGACGTGCTCGGGCGGCGGCGGGACGAAGTCGGCACCGCACGGGTTGTGGTCGTTGCCGCCGATCCAGTTCGGGACCTTCCGGATCCGTCCGGCGACGCGCGCGTTGGGTGCGGCTGTCATCAGTTGCCGGTGGATCGCCACGATCTGATCGCGGCCGAACGGCTCGGCACTGGTGGCTTCATCGATCGCGAGCTCCATCGCGTCGACGTTCGCCAGCACCTCGGCGGTGGTCGCGTTGAGCTTCCCACCGGTGTCGGCTCGTGCCTCACCGCGCGCGAGGTCACGAGCGTCGACCTGCAGGCCCTCGACCTTCGACGACGCGATCGACTCGGTCCGCAGCAACAGCCGGGCAAGCGGCCCCAGGGCCGCGGTCGAAGCGGTCCCGAGCCGTTGCAGGCGACGCTCCGCGTCGGAGACGACCCCGATAGTCGACGTTGTGAGCGTCGGCTCGAAGTCCGCCAGGGGGTCGGGCAGGAACGTGTCGTAGTTGCAGGCCCGGCGGAAGCGGGCGGGCGCATACAGGGTCGGGTCGTACTCCCACGTCCGTCGCTCGTAGCGCCCACGCATCCTGAACCTCCCGACTCCGTTGGTTCACTTTATCTCACAACCTGAACTAAGCATGTCGGGTGGTTCAGCTTTCCCCACGTGGCCGGGCGACTCGTCGGCGTCCCTGCCACACGGTTCACCGAGCCGGCTGGATCAGATGATGCATTGGTGTGTCTCCGATCATGGTGCCGCCTGCGTCAGCGGTGACAACATGATGATCTGCAATAGCTCCGGATCGCAGGCGAACCTGAACCGGGTGGCGTGCGTTCCACTAGGGCAAGGCGCCAGTCAGAGATGGGCGAGGAGTCGGGATGCGGCCATGACCGGACGGGGACAGCAGGTGGACGAGCAGCTCGCCTTCTGCGAGGCCGAGAATCCGCAGCTCACCGGCCTGCTGACCCTCCTGACCGGCGACCGCCACATCGCGGAGGAGCTCGCCCAAGAGGCGCTGGAACGCGCCTGCGCCAACTGGCCGCGGGTACGCACCATGCACGACCGCCGAACCTGACTGCGCTGGGTCGCGCTCAACCTCGCCACCTCCCGCTACCGCCGCCGACGCGCGGAGTGGCGTGCCAACCGGCGGCACGGCGAACCGGACACACGCATCGAGGAGACCGCCGTCTCCCTGGCGGTACGAGACGCCGTCGCAGCGCTGCCTCCGCGCCAACGCACGGTCATTGCGCTGCGCTTCTTCGTCGGCCTCGACGTCGCCCAGACCGCCACCGAGATGGGCTGCGCTCATGGCATCGTCAAGTCGCTCACCAGCAAGGCAATGACCCGACTCCGCGACCAGTTGCCGCATCGCGGCCTGGAGCATCGGCCAAACCAACGAGCCCGAACTCCTGACCGCCATCGAACACGCCAGCGAGTGAGGTGCTGGAACTATCGGTCGTCACAGCATCGATGAGCGGCCTGCAGAGTACGTCTGCCCGCAGCGTGCGCTCACCGGCCCTGGAACGAGCGCTGCAACGCTGCTGACACGAGGTCTGACACGAGGTCTGACACGAGGTCTGACACGACCAGCGTGGTCAGCCGGCTCGTGACAAGACCCGGCCAGCGTGCACCTGGCGTGAACCCGTCGTGCGCCTGGAGCATCGCTGTCACAATCCGCGTCCTCGCGGGGGAGTCCTTTAGTGACCGCCGATCGACGGCGGCGCTCAGGAGGCTCCGATGAGTACCGACCCGACCCCGTTGACCGACCCCCGTCAGACCCGCATCCCGATCGGCGGTGCCTCGCTGCTGCCACCGACGCTGCCGCCGGCCCGCGCCGGTCGGCTGCGCGGCATCGGACGACGCCAGACCTACGAAGGCATCCACCGGGGCGAGATCCGGGCGATCCGGATCGGACGGCGACTGCTCGTACCGACCAGCTGGCTCCTGGAGCAGCTCGGCCTCCCCGCCGAGCAGTTCATCAGCGTCGAAGACAGGCCGCCGAGCTGACGGTTATCCACACGTCCGACCGCATCGGTGTCGCCTTGGCACGGCGGCGCACCGATGCTGTCGGACTGGACGGTCGAGTACCGGGCGGGGAGGGCGAGGGTGCGAGGCAGCGTCTACGCGTACACCACCAAGCGCGGGGAGCGGCGGTGGCGGGTGGTGTTCGACGCGCTGCCCGACCCGTTGACGGGCGAGCGGCGCCAGACGAGCAAGCGCGGGTTCGCCACCAAGGCCGCTGCGGAGGCGTTCCTGCGGCGGTCGCTCGAGAAGGTGACGGCCGGGACCTACACCCAGCCGTCACGGGTCACGCTGGCCGAATACCTCGCCCAGTGGCTGGACGGGCTGCGTAAGAAGCCGACCACGATGGCCGACTACCGCCAGTCCGCCCGCGTCTACATCGGCCCCCGCATCGGCGGCGTGCCCCTGCAGTCGCTCACCCCCGAGCATCTCGACCGGCTGTACCGCGAGCTCGAGACCCAGGGCAAGCGTGCCGGGCGGTGCGCGACGGCAGGGGTCACCTGCCGCGAGCACGGCTGCTCACCGGACCGACACGGCGGGCTCGCACCCAAGACCGTCCGCAACGTCCACGGCATGCTCCACCGTGCCTTGCAGGAGGCCGCCGAACGAGGTCACGTCCCACGCAACGTCGCATCGCTCGCCCATCCGCCGACCGCGAAGCAGGCCCGCTCCCACAACACCCGCGACAAGTCCTGGGACGCGACCACGCTCGCGCGCTTCCTCACCCACGTTCGCGACGACCGCCTCCACGCGGCGTGGCGGCTCGCCGGCACCACCGGCGCACGCCGGGGTGAGATCCTCGGGATGCGGTGGAACGACGTTGGCCTCGATGCCGGAACCGTCACCTTCGGCCGGCAGACGGTGACCGTCGTGACCGGGCAGCTGATCTGGCAGCAGAACGGCAAGACCGACGCCGCCACCCGCACCGTCGCGCTCGACGACCAGACCCTCACCGTGCTCGCCGACCATCGCCGCCAGCAGCACAACGAACGGCAGCGTGCCGGACCCGCCTGGATCGACGATCCGCACGGCCCGCTCGTCCTCACCGACCCGCTCGGTCGACCGCTGCGCCCCGACAGCTTCTACCGCACCTTCGTCCGGCTCACCCGGGAGATCGGCGCCCCGCCGCTCGACGTCCACGGCCTCCGCCACACCTACGCGACCGCACCGGTCTTCGCGCCCCGGTCTCACCCGAAGTGCTCGCCCAACGGCTCGGCCATTCCGACGTCAGCATCACCCTCAGCCTCTACGCCCACGTCCGACCCAGCGACGACCGATCCGCGGCAGCCCTCGTCGCGACCGCGATCGACGAGGAGCTCGTACGCGGTGTCGCCACATAGATGCCAAGGCCCCCTCGCGGATCGCTCGGCACTGACGTCGAAGATGCCCGGATGAGTCTCAAGCCGGGCGTGTGCCCCCGGCAGAGTCGCTCGCCCCACTGTCGGCCGCGATCTACGGTGCTGCGGGGACACGGGAGCGACGATGGCGACACAGGGGTTCGAGGAGCGGGTGCGGACCACCTACTTCGACGCGCTTCGGCGCCGCCAGGCCTTGCATGGCGAGGTCCTGCCCGTCGAGGTTGCTCGAGAGCCGGTCGTCGTCGATGGCCAGATCGTCAAGCCCTTCTCACACGCCAGTGGCATCCACAAGCCAGAGCAGCTCGACGCTGCGCTTGGCATCACCACGACACCACCGAAGGTCCGGACCCCGCCGCCCTACGACGACCGCTTCGGCGACGACGGCATGTTCCGGTACCACTACCGGACGCCGCATAAGGCGACGGCCCGGGCTCGGGCAACCGCCGCCGCCGACAACGAGGCCGTCCGTGTCGCGTACCGCCGGCGACTGCCGCTCGTCTACTGGTTCGGCGTGGTCCCGAACCTCTACCGGCCCTTCTACCCCGTCTACGTGTTCGGGGACGATCCGACGGCACAGGAGTTCAGCCTCGACCTCACGGAACTCGGTGCACGCCACCTCGATGACCTGGCGGCCGACGAGGTCTCTCGGCAGTACCGCGCCCAGATCGTGCAGGCGCGAATGCATCAGGCCCGCTTCCGCGAGGCGGCCCTGCGTGCTTACCGGAGCTGCTGCGCCATCTGCAGCCTACGACGCAGGGAGCTCGTCGAGGCGGCCCACATAGTGGGGGATGCCGACGGCGGCGCTCCGGTCGTGACCAACGGGCTGGTGCTGTGCAAGCTTCACCACGCGGCGTTCGACCGGCACATCCTCGGGATCCGCCCCGACCTGCACGTCGTCGTTCGCCATGACATCCTGGCTGAGATCGATGGGCCCATGCTGCTCCATGGCCTGCAGGGGTTCCACGATCAGAAGTTGCGGATCATCCCGACACGCCGCACCGACCGACCGGGCCCCGACGAGCTCGAGCGGCGCTGGGAACGGTTCCGCTCCGCCGGGTAACAAACGGAGCCGGCGTCGCGCTTGTTGTCATCGTGGTGTCACGGGGCGGCGAAGCGGCCGGGCGACAACCGGCCCGCAAGCAGGATGTTGTCAATCCGTTGTCACCGGCATGCGAAACGCCCCCGCGGTGAGCGGGGGCGCTCGGGTGATTCTGCCGTCTGCTGGGTGCCAGACCCCGCTGCGCATTTGTGGGCGGAGGGGGACTTGAACCCCCATGTCCTTACGGACACACGGACCTGAACC
>NZ_JBBEBZ010000233.1:0-50482 GCF_040882075.1 Nitriliruptor sp. | reverse complement strand
GCGTCGACGAAGGCGCGCGCGATCGGGTACTCGCGCATGTAGCCGTAGCCGCCGTGGAGCTGGACGCACTCGTCGACGACCTCGTTGAGCACGTCGGAGGCCCAGTACTTGGCCATCGCCGCTTCCTCGACGGGCAGCGCGCCCTCGTTGTGCAGCTCGGTGCAGCGGTCGACGAACTCCCGGGTGATGAGGGCCTTGGTCTTCATCTCGGCGAGCTTGAAGCGTGTGTTCTGGAACGAGCCGATCGGCCGCCCGAACGCCTCGCGCTCCTTGCAGTACGCGAGGGTCATCTCGAGCGCCGCCATCGCGCCAGCCGACCCGGCGACCGCGATGCCGAGGCGCTCCTGGGGCAGGGCCTGCATGAGGTAGAGGAAGCCCTTGCCGACCTCGCCGAGGACGTTGTCGGCCGGCACCCGGACGTCGTTGAAGAACAGCTCGGCGGTGTCCTGGGCCGCCATCCCGATCTTCTCGAGCTTGCGGCCGCGCTCGAAGCCCTCCATCCCCCGCTCGACGAGCAGCAGCGAGATCCCGCCGTGCTTGGCAGCCGGGTCGGTCTTGGCGACCACGATCACGAGGTCGGCGGTGATGCCGTTGGTGATGAAGGTCTTGGCGCCGTTGATGAGGTAGCTGCCGTCGCTCTGCTCGATCGCCGTGGTCTTGACCGCGGCCAGGTCCGACCCGGTACCCGGCTCGGTCATCGCGATCGCGGTGATCGTCTCGCCCGAGCACATCGGCGGCAGGAAGCGCTGCTTCTGCTCGTCGGTGGCGTACTTGAGGAAGTAGGGCACGACCACATCGTTGTGGAGCGGGAACCCGACACCCGAGGCCCCGATGTTGCACAGCTCCTCGGTGATGACGACGTTGTAACGGAAGTCGGCCACACCACCGCCGCCGTACTCGGCGGGCACGTCGGTGCACAGCAGGCCCTGCGCCCCGGCCTTCTTCCACAGCTCGCGCGGGACGATGCCGTCGCGCTCCCACTGGTCGTGGAACGGCACGACCTCGGTCTGGAGGAAGCTCCGCACCATCTGGCGGAACTGGTGGTGCTCCTCGGTGAAGATGCGGCGCTCCACAGCGGTCTCCCGGACTCGTCGGACGAACGGAACGTTCCGCGCCGGAACGTTCCGGTCCGAACCGTACCGAACGTCGGCTCCCTCAGAGCACGCCGGAGGCGTCGACCACGTAGACGCCGTACGCGGCGACGATGAGCCCGAGCACCACCCGGATCCACATTCGCACGAGCCTGCTGCGCGGCACCACCTCGGCGGTGTCGTGGCCGGGGAAGGCGCCCGTGCGGTGGTAGCGCCACAGCGCCGCCAGCGTGCCCACAGCGAGCGCGGCGCCGATGGCCCCGATGGAGCCGAACAGCAGGAACCCGAAGGAGGTGTCGGACACGGGGTGATCCGTCCGTGAGGTTGACGGGGGGCGGCCGCGCCGGAGGGTACGCGCGCCGGCTCGCCCCCGGACGCCACGCGCGACGACGATCAAGGCAGGTTGGTCTGACCAGTTGACCTGATGCGCCCGTTCGCCTACCGTGACGGACGCCCGGCGCGGGGAGCGTCGGATCCGGATGGAGCCCCCGTGTCCACCACCGATGCCACCACGGACGTGTCGACCGGTCCACGGCGGGAGCCCGGCCGCCCTCCGCTCACGCTGGGGCGGGCACTCCGTACCTTCGTCACCCGCCCCCAACCGTGGCTCCTGGCCGCCGCTGCGGCCACCGCACTGTCCTGGCGGCTGTTGCTGGGCGGGTTCGGGTGGTCGGACCTGTTGGTCGTGGCGGGCTACCTCGCCGCGTTCCCGTTCGTGGAGTGGGTCGCCCACACCTCGCTGCTGCACTGGCGGCCGCGCCAGGTCGGTGGTCGGACCATCGACCCCCTCGTGGCGCGCAAGCACCGCGAGCACCACGCCGACCCGGAGGACCTCGACCTGATCCTGCTCCCCCTGCCCGCGCTGCTGTCCGCGGCAGGCGCGGTGGCGCTGGTGGCCTGGCTGATCCCGTCTGATCGCCTCGGCCTCACCTTCGCCAGCATCGTGACCGCGGTGGGCCTCGCCTACGAGTGGATCCATTACCTCGTCCACACCGAGTACCGGCCCCGGTCCGCGCCGTACCGTGCTATCTGGCGCCACCACCGGCTGCACCACTACAAGAACGAGAACTACTGGTTCACCGTCACCACCGCGTCGACCGCCGACCGGGTGCTCGGTACCCAGCCAGCCCCGAACGAGGTCTCGACCTCCCCCACCGTCCGTGACCTGCTCGGATCGGGTCGCTGACCGCGCAACCACCCTGGCCCGGTCGACGTCCCACCCGTCCCGACCGGGAGACCACGATGCGCACCGCCACCACCATCCGGCTCGCCGTCCTCGCCGTGCTCGCGCTGGCCGTCGGCGCCTGCGGTACGGACGCCGACCCGGAGCCCACGATCGATCCGATCGCCGGCCCCGACGACGGCGCCGAGGAGATCGGCGAGGACGACGGGGTCAGCGAGCTCCCGACCGGGGAGGGGGCAGCGACCGACCTCGACGCGCTGACCGCCGCGGCGGTCGCCGACCTCGCCGCGACGGAGGGGATCGCGGAGAGCGACGTCGAGGTGGTCACCGCGGAGCGGGTGACCTGGAGCGACGGCGCCCTCGGCTGCCCCGAGCCGGGGATGATGTACACGCAGGCGTTGGTCCCGGGCTACCGCATCGTGCTGGCCACCGCCGGCGGCGAGGTCGCCTACCACGGCGCCGAGGGACAGCCCCCCGCACGGTGCGACGATCCCCAGCCGCCGAGCGACTCGGGCGACTGACCGGCACCGTCCCGGCAGCTCCGGCTCCGCCTCCGGCGGGGCGTCAGTTGAGGGACGGGTCCTCGGGGTAGGTCGCGAGGAGACGGAGCTGTCCGGGCTGCCGTCGCAGCACCTCGTGCCAGAGCCCACCCGGTTCGGCGGTGAAGACGTCGCCGGGCTCGGCGTCCACGACGATCCACGCCTCCTGGAGCAGCTCTCCCTCGAGCTGACCGGGCGCCCACCCGGCGTACCCGGCGAAGACCCGCACCGTCTCGAGCTCGAGCTGCTCGAGGACCGGGTCGGCCGACAGGTCCACGAGCCGGACGTGCTCGTCGAGCATCCCACCGTCGGCGGCACCGACCCTGGCACCGGTGCGGCCGAGGGCGACGACCGCCTCCGGCTCGACCGGACCGCCGTCGAAGACGACGGGCGGGTCGCAGGCGAGGTCGCTCCACCCCACCGCTGCCTCGCCCACCGGCAGGATCGACGCGCGGTTGAGCACGACCCCGAGCGCCCCGTCCTCGTCGTGGTCGAGCACGAGGATGACCGTGCGGCGGAAGGTCGGCTCGTCGAGCTGCGGCGAGGCGATCAGCAACCGGCCGGTGCAGTCATCGATCACCATCGGACCCTCCCGGCTTCGGTCGTGCTCGACGGTACCGAAGCCGTCCGGGCTTCCGCTACGGGATCCGGAGCCGCTCCTCGGGTGGCGGGCGCTGCCGGGTGGCGGGCGCTGCCGGGTGGCGGCGACGTTGGCCATCGGTCGACCGGTCGGCATCGCTGACGGCTGGCTACTGGTCCGACCACCAGTTCACCAGCTACCTGGCTTCGGTCGGCTAGCATCGGGGCGGTACCCACCCGTTGGAGCGCACCGTGGCCCTCACCCCCGTCGCCCGTCGCTCGGTCCCGGACGCGGTCTTCGACCAGCTCGCTACCGACATCCTCGGGGGCGAGCTCGCCCCGGGCAGCGAGCTGCCGGCGGAGCGGCGGCTGGCCGAGGTGCTCGGGGTGTCGCGGCCCGCGGTCCGCGAGGCGCTGCAGCGGCTCGCCCAGGCCGGGTTGATCGACGTCCGTCAGGGCGACAGCACCACGGTGCGCGACTTCCGGCGCAGCGCCGGGCCCGAGCTCCTGCCTCGCCTGCTCGTGCGGGACGGGGCGCCGGACCTCGGTGTGGTCCGCGCCATCCTCGAGACCCGGTTC
Source organism: Nitriliruptor sp. (assembly GCF_040882075.1). Taxonomy (NCBI): domain Bacteria; kingdom Bacillati; phylum Actinomycetota; class Nitriliruptoria; order Nitriliruptorales; family Nitriliruptoraceae; genus Nitriliruptor; species Nitriliruptor sp. The sequence goes on along the minus strand of NZ_JBBEBZ010000233.1, from coordinate 46,511 downwards.
ACGCTCGCCCCCGACGTGGCTCGTCGCTGCGCGATCCGGCGCGACGCAGCGGTCCTCGGCCGGCTCGAGGAGCTCGTCGGGCAGCTCGAGGACGCCACGACCGGCGAACGCCAGCTCACCGTCCACACCCTGTGGTCCACGATCGTCGATGGCGGGGGCAACGTCGTCGAGCGGCTGCTGTTCAACGCGCTCGAAGCCGCCTACCTGCCCGCCATCGACGTGCTCGCCAGCGTGATGAGCGCCGAGATCGACGACGTCGACGGGTACCGGGCCCTGGTCGAGGCGATCGCGGACCGGGATGCGGCCCGCGCCGGCGCCCTGGCCCGCCGGATCACCGGCGCCGGAACGCAGGCAGCTCTGACCGCTCTGGACGAGCTCGCGATCGACGCCGGCGACTGACGCGCTCGGGCAGCTCACACGATCCGGTCAGTTGATCGGCAGCACCTCGTCGATCGCCGCGGTCAACGCGTCGGCGAGCAGGTCGACCTCGACCTCGGTGATCGTCAACGGTGGCGCCAACCGGACGGTCGTGGCGTGGGTGTCCTTGGCGAGCACGCCTCGGGCGAGGAGCGCCTCCGAGACCGCACGCGCGACCGGAGCGGTGAGCTCCACACCTGCCCACAGTCCGACGCACCGGACCTCGGCGACCTGGGCCGTCGGGAGCTCGCTCAGCCGTTCGGCGAGCCGCGCCCCGAGCTCGCGCGCCCGAGCCTGGTACCGCCCGGTCTCGAGCAACGCGACGACGGCGCTGCCGACGGCGCACGCCAGCGGGTTGCCCCCGAAGGTGGACCCGTGCGAGCCGGGGGTGAAGACGTCCATCAGCTCGCGCGAGGCGGTGATGCAGGAGACCGGCACCACACCGCCACCGAGCGCCTTTCCGAGCACGTAGACGTCGGGGACGACCCCCTCGCGGTCGCAGGCGAAGGTCGTTCCGGTGCGGCCGAGGCCGGACTGGATCTCGTCGGCGATCATCAGCACCCCCCGCTCGGTGGTGATGCGACGCACCTCACGCAGGTACCCGTCGGGTGGGATGATGATGCCCGCCTCGCCCTGGACCGGCTCGAGCAGCACGGCGACGGTGTGCTCGTCGATCGCCGCATCGAGCGCAGCCGCGTCGCCGAACGGCACGCTGACGAAGCCGGGGGTGAACGGCCCGAACCCCTCGCGGGCGTCCGGGTCGGTCGAGAAGCCGACGATGGTGGTGGTGCGCCCGTGGAAGTTGTCGTCCATGACCACGATCGTGGCCCGTCCTTCGGGGACGCCGCGCGTCTGGTAGCCCCACCGCCGGGCGAGCTTGATCGCCGTCTCCACGGCCTCCGCACCGGTGTTCATCGGCAGGATCGCGTCCATGCCCGTCAGCCTGGCGACGTCGGCGGTGAACCCGGCGAACCGGTCGTGGTGGAAGGCTCGGCTCGTGAGCGTCACCCGGTCGAGCTGCTCGTGAGCAGCGGCGATGAGCTCAGGGTGGCGGTGACCGAAGTTGAGCGCGGAGTACCCGGCGAGACAGTCGAGGTAGCGGCGACCGTCCACGTCGGTGACCCACGACCCCTCGGCCTCGGCGATGACGATCGGCAGCGGGTGGTAGTTGTGTGCGCTGTGGGCGTCGAGCGCCGGATCGACGAGCGTCGCGGCGGCGGGCGTCGCGGCGGCGGGCGTCGCGGCGGCGGGCGTGGCGGCGGCGGGCGTGGCGGCGGCGGGCTCGGTGCCGGCCTGGGCCGCATCGTTGGTCGGTCGCTGGAGCTCGACGGTCACGGGAACCTCCTCGGTCGGCGCGCGCTCGACCGCGTGACGCGGTCGGCGGATCCCCCGGACCGTACGCTGCCGAGCACGCCACGAACAGCGTGCTCCGTTGCGTGTGGGAGGTGGGACGTTGCGTCTCGACGAGCTCGACCGGCGGATCGTTGCGTCCCTGACCGACGATGCTCGCAGGAGCTACCGCACCATCGGGTCGGAGGTCGGCCTGTCGGCTCCCGCGGTGAAGCGCCGCGTAGATCGGCTGGTGGATGCCGGCGTCATCGAGCGGTTCACGACCGTGCTGGACCCACGAGCGCTCGGTTGGACCGTCGAGGTCTTCGTCGAGATGTTCTGCGAGGGCCGGACCCCGCCTGCGGTCATCCGCACCACCCTCGCCCGCTACCCGGAGGTCGTCGGCGCCTACACCATCACCGGTGACCCGGACGCGATGGTCCACGTCCGCGCCAGCGATACCCGGCACCTCGAGGCGACCCTCGAGCGCATCCGCAGCGAGCCGTTCGTGATCCGCACCCGGTCGGTGATGGTCCTCTCCCGGCTCCTGGAACGCCAGGTCCCGCTCGACGTCTCGCTCGGTTGACGTCACGGTCGCTCGCCGGCTCAGACGCTGGCGGCGCCGACCTGGTCGGGCAGGATGCGGTCGAGCAGGTCGGACGGGACGAGGCCGGCGGGTCCGAAGCGTCGCAGGGTCTCGACGAAGGCCGGGTCGGTCGCGCACAGATCGTGCAGGATCTCGCGCGCCTCGGGCTCGCGACCGGCCAGGCCGAGGACGACCGCGCGCCACAGGCGCAGGTCCGGTTCGTCCTCGTAGGTGGCCAGACGGTTGAGGTCGAGCAGCTCGGCCGCCTCGGTCGCCTGCCCGTCGAGGGCCATCTCGAACGCCTCGACCACCCGGTGGTAGCGGATCGAGCGATCCACGAGGTCGCCGAGCCGGGTCAGCGGATCGGGATCGGCATCGACGCGGAGGTTGTAGAGCTGATCCCGCCAGGGCCGGCCGGTGCGCTCGTGACGGACCACGAGCACCGCCGCGGACCGATGCCCGCGGATGTCGCCGCCGGCATCCTCGCCGGCTCGGAGGGCGGCGAGCAGCCGGTAGGTCATCGGTCCGGCCGTCGCCTCGTAGCGTTCGACCATGGCGTGCCACACGTCCGGCCCCGCCACCATGTTGGCGAGCGCCGCACAGCAGTCACCGACGAGGTGACCTGCCGAGTCGACGCAGTCCTCGCCGGTGTAGACCGCGATCTCACCGGCCAGGTCGACCATCGCGACCTGCCGGCGATCTGGGTGCTCATCGATGGTACGGAGCGCCGCCAGCGCTTCGGTCGCGGTGAGCCCGTTACGCAGCAGGTCGAGGCCGAGCTCGCCGTACATCGGCTCGCCCATGGACTGCGTCGCGATCACCCCGTAACCGGGCAGGGCCCAGGGCACGGACGCGCCGACGGCCAGGGCCTGGGTCTGGGTCGCGACACCCATGAGACCGGTCTCGGGGTCGCGGGCGACGATCGAGAAGGTCACGGCGTCCCGCGCGTCCCGCCACCGCCGGCACCACCCTGCAGATCGGCGTCGATGTCGGCCGCGTCGCGACCCCACGCGTCATCCTCGTCCTCGTCGTCGGGGTCCTGCCAGGCCTCCTGCTCGTCCCAGTCGAACGGGCCCTCAGCGAGCCGGGTCGCGTGAGCCCGCGCGGCATCCTCCTCGGCGAACTCGGCCACGGGCCTGCCGGCGTCGTTCCCGTCGTGGACCCGCCAGATCGTGGCGCCACCGTCGACGTGCTTCGGCCGGACCACCCACCGCTCGTTCACCGCATCTCCTCGTCCCGCGGGCCGGAACCGGCCCGCCGTGGGACCGTGCCACCCGGAGCGGGCCGGTGCTCGGTCGGTTGCCGTCGGACGGCCACCCGCGCCGTACCCCCGCGTCGTCGCGTGAACGGGCGGGGGACCGTGCGATCACCGGCCCGGCGTCACATCGGGGTCGGAGCCCCGCCAGCACCAGCGCCGCCGCTGCCGCCGGAGGCGCCGCGGTGCAGGTTCGCGAACTTGGTGAGGTGGTCGAGGAAGGCGAGCTTGATCACGCCCGTCGCACCGTTGCGGTGCTTGGAGATGATGAGCTCGGCGATGCCCTTGTCGGGGCTCTGCTCGTCGTAGACCTCGTCGCGGTAGATGAACGCCACGATGTCGGCATCCTGCTCGATGCTGTTGTGGACAACTATCCCGTCGGCGACGAAGTTGTGCGGGCCGGGCACGGTCGCGTCGAAGACCTCCTCGACACCATCGGACTCGATGGCGACGACGCGGTCCCAGAGCACATCGGACTCGGCGAGTTCGGCCAAGTGGGGGTCGTCGATCAGATCCGCCGTCCGAGCGAGCCGTTCGCGTGCCACGGGCCGCTCGAGGATGGCGACGGGCGCGACGAGCATCGGTTCCAGCATCCGCGCGAACTCGCCCCTGTCGTATCCGTACCCACTGGCGGCCGACAGGACCCCCGACCACACGCCAACTGGCAGTGTGTCGCTCCATACGCGTCCGGGCGCGACGTCCTCGAGAGCCCTCCGCGCGGCATCGGCAGCGTCACCCCGGCGCCCCTGAACCGGCACTGTCGACAAGAAGCGCCGTTGCTGATCACGTCCCTCGATCCACAGCTGGTACGAACAGCCGTAACCGTCCTTCGTGACCGTCCGGATCCGGCACGCGATCCCGAGCCGCAGGAGGGCCGTCCTGACATCATCGACGAGGCGTCGGCTCGACGAGCCGTAGTAGACCGAGATCCGCGGCCTCGGGGCCGAGGTCACCGATACGTGACCGTCGGTTGCCCACAGGTGGCCGAAGAAGGTCGCGAGCTGGTCGTTGGGGAGGCGGAGGACCGCGTCCGGCAGGAACTTCTCACCACTACGGAGACCGAACAGCCCGAGCTCGTCGAGCCACGCGCAGATCCGGTTCCGCTTCCCGTGGGTCAGGTGGTACGGCGCCGGGAGGTAGACGTGCCACCAGCTCTCCTGCGCGACCCGACGCGGGGTGATCCCCCAGAACGCCGCCGCTGCTTCCACCGCTTCGAGGTTGGCCGGATCGTTGCTGGTGTAGTGCAGCGGTTGGCGCCGTACGAAGCAGCCGTCGCCGATCAGGTGCGCCAGCATGACGATCTGCTCGTCGACGAGCCGTTGGACGTCCGGCTGCGGCAGTCGGCGTGGGACGGCGATGCGATCGTCGAGCGCGAGCTCGTCGAGCCTGGTCCACCCGCTCAGGCGGTAGAACGGGTGGTTCGCACTCGCTCGGATCGTGCGCCCTGAGGCGAGCGTGAGCCGGAACACCGGCTTCTGACCGCTCGAGAAGGCGTGGGTCATCGTGCTGCGCACCAGCCGGTAGTCATCACCGAGGGCGTAGACGGGCACGTCACGTTCGCCGGTCGCAGCCAGCTCGCCGATGGAGACGGTGCCGCCGGTGTCCGCACGCATGACGCGGGTGTCCCCGGTGACGCAGCCCGACTCACGCAGGTCGGACATCAGCGGACGCTTGTCGGTGCGGGACTCCGGTTGTCGTGACAGCTGCGACAGCGCGATCACGGGGACGTTGAGCTCCTTGGCCAGCATCTTCATGCCACGGGAGATCTCGGCGACCTCGTTCTGGCGGTTGTCGGAGCGCCCCGAGGAGGTCATCAGCTGGAGGTAGTCGACGATCACCAGGTCGAGACCGTGCTTCTGCTTGAGCCGCCGGCACTTGGCACGGATCTCCATGAGGGTGAGGTCCGGGGTGTCGTCGATGAACAGCGGCGCGTCGGACAGCTTGCCGAGCGCGTCCCCGAGCTTGCGCCAGTCGAGGTCGTCGAGCCGACCGGTCTTGAGCTTGTTGGAGTCGATCCGCGCCTCGGCGGACAGCATGCGGTTGACCACCTCGAGCTTGCTCATCTCCAGGGTGAAGATGATCGCCGGTTTCTTGAGGTCCACCGTCACGTACTGCGCGAGGTTCAGGCTGAGCGAGCTGTTGTGGACCACGAGGTCGTCGGCGACGAAGTTGTGCAGGCCGGGGACGGTGAGGTCGTAGACGCGTTCCTCCCCGGCGGGCTCGATCGACACGATCTCGTCCCACAGCACGTCGGAGGTCGCGACGTCCCGGAGGTGGTCGCTGTCGAGCGCATCCGCCAGCTCGGACACGAGGCGGCGCGACGGTCGACGCTTGCGGACGTGCCAGTTGTGGTTGCGCGGCCGGCCCGTTGCTGCAGATACGTCGGCCCAGGACCGGTCGCCCTTCGCCGCCTGGATGACCTCCCACACCTCCACCGGGAGAAGATCGGTGTTGGTGTGGGTGACCCCGCGGCGGTCGGCGTACGCGAGCACCTTCGCGCACTGCTCCTCCTTGGAGAAGATCCCGATCTCGCTGATGAACTTGCGCACGTTGGCGGCGTCACGGATCTCGAGTTCGAACGCCCGGTTCGTACCGTCGAGGTACTTGACCTGGCGCTCCCGGATGCGGCTGAGGATCCCGAACCGGAGGAGCAGGTGTTGCACGTCTCGGATCAGCCGCTCGGACACCGAGCAGTAGCTGATACCGAAGTAGCTGTGTCCCTCGGCGACCCACGCGCTGCCGTCGGTGGCGAACAACCGCGACAGGAACATCGCGACCTGCTCGCGCGGTAGCGTGAACACCACGTCGGGCACGAACTTGTCGTGGCTGCCGGTGCCGTCGAGGCCGAGTTCGACGATGCGTTCCTGCAGGTAGTTGCGGGGAGATGAGGCGGTGTAGCCCAGCTCCTCCGCGGTCGACCGGATGCGGCGATGGAGCGGTGTGTCCCGCTGTGGACCGTTGAGCGCCTTGCTCACGGTGGTCGCGCTCACGCCGACGAGCGTCGCGATGTGCTCGCGCGTCACACGCTGGTGCGCGAGGCGGAAAGCGATCGTCCACGCCCGGGTCCCGTGCTTCTCGACGACCCGCGCCTCGGTACCGAAGGCGGCGGCGCACGATGCGGCCTCGCTCGCGACAGCGAGCGATGCCGTCGTGAGCTCCGGCGACGCCTTGCGCAGGCAGCCGTCCCCCAGCAGGTAGCCGAGCAGCTTGACCTCCGCATCAGGACGGTGCTGATCACCGAAGTACGGCAGCTCGCGCGGGACCGCGATCAGGTCTCCCAGCGCGAGGTCGCGCAGTTCGCGCCACCCGTGCCAGGTGAGGAACGGATGGTTTGCGGTGGCGCGGATGCTCCGCCCGCTCCGGGTGCGGAGGCGGAGGACAGGCTGGACACCGTTGTCGTGGAAGCTCTCGACATCGACGGCGACGAGCTTGCCCGTCTCATCGAGCGCGGCGACCTGGACCGGTTCCCCCTCAAGCCCACGCGCGACGAGCTCCTCGACCTCGAGCCACTCGCCCGTCTTCGGATAGTTGACTCTGCAACTACCTAGGCACTTCCCCATCGCCGGACGTGCGGCCAGGATGATGAGGTTCTGGGGTTGGAGGCCGCTCGTCAGGCGGTCGAGGTCGTCGAAGCCGGTGGCCAGGCCCGTGACCTCCGAGCCCTGCTCGGCGAGCTTCTCGATGGCGGCGAACGAGTCGTTGAGCAGGTCGCGCAGCTGCGAGTACTCGCTGCGCGCACCGATCTGGCTGACCTCGTAGATGACGCTCTCGGCCCGGTCGACGACCGATTCGGCCTCGTCGGCTGCCTCGTACCCCATGCGGGTGACAGCCGTCCCGGCGTCGATGAGGCGGCGGAGCAACGCCTTCTGCTGCACGATCCTGGCGTAGTACGCCGCGTTCGCCGCGGTCGGCGTCGCGACGGTCAGGTCGTGCAGGGCGGCGGGCCCGCCGACCTCGTCGAGCCGGTCGTTGCGGGCCAGCCAGTCGGTCAGCGTGACCGTGTCGATCGGCTCGCCGGCGTCGAGCAGCGCCCGGATCCCCTCGAACACCACACGGTGGGCGCCGCGGTAGAAGTCGTCGGGGGTGAGGACCTCGGTGGCTTCACCCGCCGCGCTCCGGGAGAGCAGCGACGCGCCGAGCACCGACACCTCGGCTTCCAACGAGTGCGGCGGGACCCGGTCGTAGCCGCGTCCCGCCGTCCCGTTGCCGCTTCGTCGACCGGTGGTGCCGTCGGACGGCGCGAAGCCGTCGTCCAGCGGGGCCTCCGGTGGTGGAGGTGGCAGCGCCCCGGTCACATCGCTCTCCCCAGGCCCCGACCCGGACCGTCACCGGCGCGGTGACGGTCCGAGAGGAGCCGTGTGCATCGTGTCGCTCAGAGCTCGTCGGCGGTGTCGGTCTCGACGGGCTCGTCCGGCTGCACCTCGTCGGCATCGACCGGCTGGTCGACGTCGGTGAGGACCTCGGTGGCCGGACCCTGGGCGGCCGCCGCAGCGTCCCCCTCCGGGTCCTGCGAACCGTCGGTGTCGAACTGCTCCGCGGCTTCGAGCGCGCCGGCGGCCAACGCGTCGGAGGACTCCGAGGTGCCCTCGGCCTCCTCGCCCGGCAGCGGTGCGTGCTCGGGCTCGGGCTGGTCGAGGGTGACCTTGCCCTCCTCGTCCACGACCTCGACCATCACCGTCGCGGTGACCTGCGGGTGGACGCGGACGGGGATCTCGTACTCCCCGATGACCTTGATGGTGCCTTTGAGGTCGATGCGCTTGCGCTCGATGTCGTGGCCCCGCTCCTTGAGGATGCGCTGCACGTCACCGGCGCTCACCGAGCCGTAGAGGTTGCCGCGCTCGTCGACGCGGACGGGGATACGCAGGGTGCGGGACTCGAGGGTCTCCCGGGCCGCTTCCGCGGTCCCGAACGTCTTCGATTCCGCGACCTTGCGGGAACGGGTCAGGGCCTCGGCTTCCTTCATCGCGCCCTTGGTCGCCAGGATGGCGAGCCCACGGGGGATCAGGAAGTTGCGGCCGTAGCCGTCGGCGACGTCAACGACGTCGCCTGCGAGCCCGAGGTTGTCGACCTCACCCTTCAGGATGACCTTCATCGATCAGCTCCTCAGCGGTTCGCGTACGGGATCAGCGCCATCTCGCGGGCGTTCTTGATCGCCGCCGCGAGCTGCTTCTGGTGCTTGGCGCAGACCGAAGAGGTCCGACGAGCCTTGATCTTGGCCCGCTCGTTCAGGAAGGGCTTGAGCAGGCTCAGGTCCTTGTAGTCCACGTACTCGATGCCCTGCGTGCAGACCGGACAGGGCTTCGGCTTGCGGGGCTTCTTGTCCTTGCTGTCCTTGCGTGGGTTCGCCACGGCGTGCTCCTAGCGCGGCTCGGGGTCGGAGGCGAGGTGGGGCCTCCGACCGAGGATGGTCGTGATCAGAAGGGGACGTCGTCGTCCGAGGGGGGCGGCGGCGCGAAGTCGTTGTTCGTGCCACCACCCGAGGAACCGCCGCTCGTGCGGCTGACGCTGGCACGAGCCCAGCGCAGCGACGGGGCGATCTCGTCGGCCTCGATCTCGGTCACCCACACCGTCTGGTTGTCCTTGTTCTCGTAGCTGCGCACCCGCAGCCGACCGATCACCAGGACACGATCCCCCTTGTGGAGGGACTCCGCCGCGTTCTCGGCGAGCTCGCGCCAGCAGTTGACGTTGAGGAAGGTCGTCTCCTCCTGCTGCTGGCCGTCCTTGCCGGTCCAGCGACGGTTGGAGGCGACCCGCAGGGAGGCGACAGCTGCGCCGCCCTGCGTGAAGCGGAGGTCGGGGTCATCGGTGAGGTTGCCGATGAACGTGACGAAGTTGGATTCGAAGGCCACTTCAGGCTCCTGACGGGCGTCTCGAGCTCCCGGCTCTCCGGGGCTCGGCTCGGGATCGAACTCGGTCGCTGCTCCGGGTTCGGCTCGGGCGACCGGTCGCGTGACGGGCACGCAGCCGGTGTGGGAGGACGCGGGGGTCAGGCGACCTTGCGGATCCGGGTGGCCGGCCGCACGGTCTTGAAGCGGACGAAGTCGTCCGAGATCGTGAGCTGACGCTCGAGCTCGGTCACGGCTTCTTCCGTGCCTTCGAAGTCGAGGACGCCGTAGTAACCGAAGTCGCGCTTGTTGATCTCGTACGCGAACTTCCGGCGGCCCCAGAAGGCCTCGTCGAGCACCGTGCCGCCCTGGGCGGCGAGGATGCTCTTGGCCCGATCGAAGGCTGCCGTGGCAGCTTCCTCGTCGAGCAGGTCGGTGACGATCACCATCATCTCGTAGCGGCGCATGTGGCACCTCCTGTGGTCGCGCCGCCCGCACCAGGTCGGTGCGGTCGGTGCCGTTCCTGGAGCGAGCTCCGGGAGCGGCGGGCCCCCTCCGGTCATCGACGACGCGCACGCGCGCCATCAGACCTTCGGGGGAGGGGTGCGGCCTGCTGGTTCGGGGTCCGGTTCGGACACCGCGATCCGGGCGTGTTGCCCGATCCGTGGAGCACGCACAGGTGCGAGCGCCACGCGCAGGACCGCGGGACCGTACCGGACGTCCGGACCTCCCACAATCGGAGGCGAACTCGTGCCCCGCGTGGCGCGCCCACCTCGAGCACGTCCCGCGGCGACGACCTCGTCGCCGGTCGCGTCCTTCCCACGAGCCCCAACCTAGAGCTACCCCGTGACACACCGGCGATGAGGTGCGCTCCGCCTGTGGACGGTCAGTCGAAGCGCTCGGTCAGGTCCTCGACGAGGCGCCGCGCGCCGGCGACCGGCGCGTCGCCGGTCCGCTCGATGAGGGCTCCGGCTCCGAGGAGGATCACCCCACCGACCGTCAGCCAGACCCAGGTCGGTACGGCGGCGACCACCGCGAGCGTCTCGATGCCGACGACCGCGACGGTCAACACGACGCCGACCACGAGCGGGCCACCGTGCCGACCGATCCCTCCGCCGACCACGGCGATCAGCGCGAGGACCCCGGCCGCGGCGGTGTGCCAGCCGCTCCCGCCGGCCAGGCGCTCCAGCAGGGCCGGGACGGCGACCAGCAGGAGCGGAGGCACGTCGGCGGTCCAGGACGACAGCCGCCCAGCCCGGCGCGGTCCGACCGCCGCTGCCCAGAGGTGCAGCGCCGGTGCTGCCAACCACGCGTCGACCGCGTCGACCTCAGCGATGGCCAGCAGCTGCCAAACACCCGCGATGGTCACGACCCCGCCGACGTGCGCCACGAGGTGGCGGCGTGCGACGAGCCCACCCGCGACGACCGTGAGGCCCACCGCGAGGGTCCCCCACGCCAGCGCGGTCGGTGTCACGGCCAGCAGCACGATTGCCGGGACCAGGGCCACGACCGCGATGACCGCCCCGGCGACCCGCAGCTCGTCGCGGAACGTGGCCGCCGCCGCAGCGGCGATCGCGGCGGCGAGCAGCACCGCCCCGGTCCAGGGTCGAGAGTCCGTCGCCGCGAACGCCACACCCGCCGCGGCTCGCACGAGGACGGGACCGGCCACGATCAGCAGATGCAGCCGGCGGCGCCGGATCGCCTCGAGCGCCACGACCGCACCGACGACGCTGGTGGCGAGCGCTGCCTCGACAGCACCGTCGAGGTCGAAGGCCCCGTGGGGCCAGAACACGACCGACGCCACGGCGAGGACCCGGAGCAGGTCGGCCGGGAGCGGCAGGGTCGGCAGCAGCGCGGGGAGCGAGGCGAGCAGGAGCCCGAAGACCAGGAGGGCCGTCGCGGACCCGTGCGCCTCGCTCGTGGCGGCGGCGGTGACCAGGAGCGCTGCGAGAGCGGCGGGCAGCAGCACGATCGCAGCTGGCGCTTCGCCGACGGCAGCGTGCCGCTCGGTGCGCACGATCAGGACCACGGCGACCGCTGTGGCCAGCACGGCGACCACCGTCCCCACCACCGCGTCGGAGCGGGCCATGTCGAGCGACGCGACCGCCCAACCACCCAGGATCGCGGTGGCGCCGAGCGCCAGGGCGGTGGCGCTCGCGACCAGACCACGCAGGCCACCGACCCGCACGGTCGTGGTCAGCGCGACGGTGACGAGCAGCACCGCCACCCCGATCCCGGACCACGGGAGGGCGAGCGTGCACGCGGCAGCGAGGAACGTGGCGCTGGCGACGAACGCTGCGTCACGCGCAGCCTCGCGGCCGGTCGACGAGGTGCCGACCGGCGGAGCTTCGAACGGGGACGACGGGGACGTGGCTGCGGGGGTGGGGTCGGCGGAGACCGCGGCGTCGGTGGCCACGCGGCGTGCGACGACGACCGCCCACCCGAGCGCCGTCAGGCCTGCCACGGTCGCCAGCACCAGGTCCGGCCGGGCGCCGGACACGGCACCGAAGCCGACGAGCTCGAGCAGATCGCGCGTCGCGGTGGCGACCGTCCCGAGGGTCGCCGGCAGCGCGAGCGCCACGAGGAGCTCGGTCACGGCGGCCACCCGCGCGGTGAGCACGGCGAGATACCGGTCACCCCGCGTCGCGATCGCCACCGCCTCCACGGTGAGGAACAGCAGCGGCCAGGGCAACAGCTGCGCCAGCCTCGGGGCGTCGCCGGGCAGCAGCAAGGTGACTGCAGCGAGGGCCACGAGGACCGGGACGCTCCCAGCCAGGAAGGCGGACCGGCGACGAGCCGCAGCGACGGCGAGTGCGAGCACGGCCACGGCGCCGGTGACCGCTGCCTCGCTCCAGGTACCCGGCAACCAGCCCGTCGTCGCCCCGGCCAGCAGCGGCGTCCCGCGATCGAGGGCCACCGCCGCCGAGACCGCGCCCAGGAGCAGCTGTCCGAGGACGGCGGTGAGGGCCAGGACGGGCGCCGCGACGATCAGCACCTGAGCGGGGCCGGCCGTCGGGCGCTCGACGGCTCCATCCTCGGCGGGTCGGTCCTCGGCGACCTCGTCGTCCGCACCTCGGCGACGTCGCTGGCGGACGAGGTCACGACCGGCGAGCGCGACGACGGCAGCGACCGCCGTGACGAGGGGCGCGGGGACGCTGCCCGCCAGGCCGAGTCCGGTCGCGAGCACCGGCACACCCGCGAGCGCCGCCCACGCCAACGCGCGCGACCGACCGACGTGCGCCGCGATCGGCAGGGTGACCAGCATCACGGCGCCGACCGACACCAACGTCGCAGCACGGCCGGCGTCGAGCTGGAGAGCGAGGCCGAGCGCGTCGACCGGGAGGAGCAGGGCACCGAGGTGGAACACGACCGCGCCGACGGCCGGCAGCGTCCGTCGGAGCCGGGCGCCTCCGACGATGGCGGCGGCCGTCCCGGTGCCGACGGCCGCGACCCGCGCGGTCAGTCCGAGCTGTTCCCAACTGACGGCCAGGAAGGTGGCGGCGGCGAGCAGCAGCAGCGCTCCGGTCGCCGCCACGAGCGTCGCGGCGGTGCTGCGAGCCTCACCGTCCCCCCGCACGGCCCGGGTCGGCGGTGGGGGCGGGCCGTCGGGGCCACCTCCTCGGACCGGCCACGGGCCAGCATCGACGTGAGCCGGGCGTCCGCGCTCCCACACCGGGCGAGCGTCCTCGACCGGTGGCCCGGTCGGCGGAGGAGGCTGGGTACCGGCCGAGCGGTCGTCCACCGACGCGCCGGTCGGCGGCGGAGGCGAGAGATCGGCCCGCGGCTCGTCCTGCGGCGGGGCATCCGGCCGCTGGACCTCCAGCCGCTGGGCCTCCGGCGGCGGCCCAGCGTGCGTCTGGGGCCCCGGCCTGGGGGCATCCGGCTGCCGCGGAGCATCGGGCAGGGAGGGGGTCGGCGGGGGGCTCGGGACCACGGCGGGCTCCAGGGGTTCGGCGTCGTCGCCACCGTCCCCCGTCGCGTCGGTGCGCTCCACCCGGGTCACCCCTACCCGCCGCTGGGGAGCACCCGAGAGGCAACTCCCTGGGCCCCACCCCAGGTTCTTGCACCGGTCACCCCCGACGCTCACCGCTGCTGCAACTTCCTGGGCCCCAGCCCAGGGAGTTGCGGGGTGGTCGCCCCGGCGCGTCACTCGATGCCGTGCTCGAGGGCGTAGCGGACCAGCTCCTGGCGACGCTCGAGGTGGAGCTTGTCGAGGATGTTGCGGACGTGGTTCTCGACCGTCTTGGCGGCGATGTGCAGCTGCGCCCCGACCTCCTTGTAGGGGTAGCCGCGAGCGACGAGCGACAGCACCTCACGTTCGCGGTCGGTCAGCGGGTCGGTGCCGGTCGCCTGCTTGGCCATGCGACGGAACTCGCCGAGCACCAGCATCGCGAGGTGCGGGCTGAAGACCGGCTCGCCTGCCGCGGCTCGTCTCAGGGCTTCCCGGAGCTCGTCGCCGGGCGTGGACTTGGTCAGGTAGCCGCACGCCCCGGCAGCGACCGCGTCGAGGAGGTCGCGCTCCTGCTCGGAGACGGTGAGGATGACGATCCGGGTCGCCTCACCGCAGGCCTTCGCGACCGCGATCCCCCCGCCGTTCGGCATCTGCAGGTCGCAGACGACCAGATCGGGGGTCGTGCGCTCGATGACCGCGATGGCCTCGTTCGCGTCGGACGCCTCACCGACGACCTCGAACCCGCTGCCGAGGTCGGCCCGGATCCCGTCCCGCCAGATGGGGTGATCGTCGGCGAGGACGACGCGGGCCGGTGGCCGCCGCGCGGCGGCCTTCTGCGGCGGAGCGTCGGTCACAGCAGCCTCCTCGGGTGCGAACGGCAGGGTAGGTCCGGGACGGTCGCCTCAGCGTTCAGGCCGGCAGGCTGAGACGGACCTCGCAGCCGTGGCCCGGGCGGCTGATCCACGCGACCTCGCCGCCGAGCTCCTCGATCCGGGCCCGGATCGACCGGGATCGTCCGACACCCTCCGGCGTGGCGGTCAGGTCGAACCCGTCGCCGTCGTCGAGGATCGACACCGCCACGCCGCCGTCCGTCGGTTCGACCGAGACCACCACCCGCGTGGCGTCGGCGTGCTTGCCCGCGTTGGTGAGCGCCTCGCCGGCCGCGCCCGCCAACGCCTCGACCTTCGCCGCGTCGAGGTCGGGCAGGTCGTCGGGGACGAGCACGTCGACCCGGGCGTCGAACGCCGTCTCGAAGCGGGCGGCCGCCTCGCGCAGCGCATCACCGAGGGCCCCCGCGCCGATCACCCGATCGCCGCCCGCAGCGAACAGGTACGCCCGTAGGTCGCGCTCCTGGTCCCGCGCGAGGCGCGCGAGGGCCGGGTCGTCGGCCCGTCGCTCGACGAGCGCCAGGGTCTGGAGCACGCCGTCGTGGAGCCGTCGGGCGAGCGACTCGCGGGCCTGCGCCTCGCCGAGGGAGCGCTCCGCCGTGACGGCTCGCGCTTCGGCGTCCCGGAGGAGCTGGACGGCGTACCCGGCGACCCCACCCGCGAAGGCGTACAGGACGGTGGTGGTCACCAGCGACAGGGTCTGGGCCGGGGTCAGTCCGGCGACGAACGCGGCGCTGCCGACCACCGGCTCGACCGCCAACGTCGAGGACACCGCGCGACCGAGCCCGAGCAGCACCCCGGTCCCGATCCCGATCCAGGGCCCGAAGGCGACCCCCGCCGACAGGATCGCCGCGGTCGGCCACCCGACACCGAGCGGTTGTTCGGGCTGGAACACGTGCGGCGCCCGGTACACCCAGCCGTCGGCGAGCTGCAGGCCGAGCGCCACCACCACCTCGGTGCCGACCAGCGGCGCGGCCATCACCCGACGTGGGTCCCCCCGTAGCCGCAGCGTGGCCACGACCGTGACCACCAGCGCGGCGGCGACCAGCGCCACCGCCACCGCGGGCCGGTCGAGGGCGCGGCGAGCCAGGGCGAGCACCGTCGCCATCCAGATCCAGGCGGCCCACCGGAAGACGGCCAGGCCGCGGAGCAGCCCGTGTTCCACGCACCGACCCTACGCGCCCCACCACCTCGCTGACCCGCGACCCGGCGATGTCGCCGGAGTCGCTCACGGTCACCCCAGCCGCTCACGGGTGACGCGCTGAGGTCACCGTGACCAGCTGAGGTGACATCGCCGAGGAGGCGAGATGGCCCGGGGCCGAAGCGGGCGAGGTGACGGTCAGACGAAGCGGGCGAGGTAGCGGCGCTTCTTGCCGACCTGGAGGACGACCGTCGTCGGGGAGGCGAGGTCATCCGGGGTCAGCCGGCGTTCGTGGTCCTCGACCCGGTCGCCGCTGATGCGTACGCCGCCGCCCTGGACGAGCCGCCGAGCTTCACCGTTCGACGACGCGGCTCCCACCGACGTCAGGACCTCGAGCAGCCCCACGCCGCCGTCCTCGGTGAGCCGACCCGCGGCGAGCTCGACCGTCGGCGCGCCCTCGAAGGCCTCGGCGAGCGTCGCATCGTCGAGACCACGCAGCGGCCCGCCACCGAACAGCGCTGCGGTGGCGGCCTCGGCCTGCGCGACACCCTCGTCGCCGTGGATGATCCGGGTCGCCTCGCGAGCCAGCACCTCGTGCGCGGCGCGGGCGGCCGGGTCGCGTTCGTGCTCGGCCTCGAGCTCGGCGATCTGGTCGAGCGGGAGGTAGGTGAACAGCCGCAGGAACCGCGGGACGTCGGCGTCGGCGGCGTTGCGCCACCATTGGTAGTAGGCGTACGGCGAGGTGAGCTCGGCGTCCAACCACACCGCGTTGCCCGCCGACTTGCCGAACTTCTGGCCGTCGGCGGTCAGCAGCAGCGGCCAGACGATGCCGTGCACGTCGGCGCCGTGGAGCCGCCGCGTCAGGTCCGTGCCGGCGGTGATGTTGCCCCACTGATCGGAACCGCCGCCCTGCAGCTCGCAGCCGTAGGTGGCGTAGAGGTGGGCGAAGTCGTAGGCCTGGAGCAGCTGGTAGCTGAACTCGGCGAAGGTCAGGCCGCGCTCGCTGGCTTCGAGGCGGCGGCGGACCGACTCGCGTCCGAGCATCTGGTTGACCGACATCTGGGTGCCGGCCTCGCGCAGGACGTCGAGGAAGGTCTTCGGCCCGAACCAGTCGTGGTTGTCGACCAGCAGGCCCTTGGCCGGGTCGTCGCCACCGGCTTCGTTGAGGTCGAGCACGACGCCGAGCTGGCGGCGGATACCGGCGAGGTTGGCCTCGAGGGTCGCCTCGTCGTAGAGCTCGCGTTCCTTGTCACGACCCGAGGGGTCACCGATGCGGCCGGTCGCGCCGCCGGCGAGCGCGATGGGCCGGTGGCCGAGCCGCTGCAGCCAGCTCATCGCCATCATCCCGACGAGGTTGCCCGCGTGCAGCGACGGCGCGGTCGGGTCGAAGCCGACGTAGAAGGTGACGGGGCCCTCGTCGAACCGTCGGCGGAGGGCATCCTCGTCGGTCACGTCCTGCACGAACCCGCGCGCACGGAGGACCTCGATCGGGTGGTGGTCGGCGGTCACGATCGCCAGCCCTCCGGCGCGTCCTCGAGATCGGTGGGGGGCACGAGCGCGGGGACCTGAGCGGCCGGCATCCAGTCGGGCATACCGTCGGCCCACACGAAGGTGTCCGGGGTCACGGAGCCGTCCAGGACCCGTTCGCGCATGGTGGCGAGGTCGATGGGGCCGAGCTGCTGGCGACCGGCGAGGTGGTACCAGCGGGCGGGTTCCGAGGTCACACGTGCGCTCCTGAGCGGGTCGCTGCCGGGGACGGCGCGGCGAAGGTAGCGGCGGGACGGGGGGGGGGGGGGGGGGGGGGGGGGGCCCGGCCGCGAGGGCCGGGGCGTCGCGCGTTCAGGTGCGTGACTCAGGCGAGCCGGCGCTTCAGGCCGAGGCCCAGCGCACCGGCACCTGCGAGCGCGAGACCCGCGAGACCCGCGAGCAGCGGCGTCGACGGACCCTCCTCCGTGCCGACGCCAGCGACGTCGAACTGGAAGACCGTGGTCGACTCGGCCCCGGAGGCGACGCCGTACGGAGCCGCACCTTCGCGACCACGCTGGATCACCGCGCGGACCTGCTCGTAGTCCTGCGACGCGCCCTGGCGGCCGGCCGAGACCCCAGCGATGAGCTGGTTCTCGAAGCCTTCCGACAGTGCGCCGGTGCCGTCAGCGAGTCGCTGCCCACCGTCGGCGGCCGCTTCCAGGCCCTCGGCGATCTGACCAGAACCGTCGGCCGCGTCACCGAGGCCGTCAGCCAGCTGCGCCGCACCGTCGTCGAGCTGCACGAGCCCGGACGCGAGTTCACCAGCACCGCTGGAGGCCGTACCGGCACCCGCCGCGAGCTGGCCGCCACCGTCCTCGAGCTGAGCCAGCCCGCTGTTGAGTGCACGGAAGCCCGGCATCGCCTCCTCCTCGAGACCATCGGCGAGACCATCGGCGAACCCGGCCGCGAACTGCGACGACAGGGAGTCGAAGCTCGGACCGACCTGTGCGGCGAACCCCTGCGCGAACGCCGGAGCGAACACCGCGGAGAAGGCCGTGAAGGCCCCGTTGAGGTTCGGGGTGAAGCCCTCGGTGAAGCCCGGGCCGAACGCCGCAGCGAACTGGGCGAACGCCCCGTCGAGGGTCGGCGAGAAGCCAGCCGCGAAGCCCGGACCGAACGCGCCAGCGAACTGCGCGAACGCCCCGTCGATCGTCGGACCAGCCTGCGCAACGAACCCGGCGGCGACGGCTCCCGCCGTCCCGGCGTCGAGGTTGACCGGCGGCCCCTGCAGCGCCTGTGCCAGGGATGCCTGGAGCGCTGCCAACAGCTGGGGTGCGAGGTCATCCTGCAGCGACTCGGTGAGCGCCGCGGAGAGCCCCGGGCCGATGCCGGCCGTCAGCTGCGGTTCGAGCTGTTCCTGCAGTGCGGTGGTCAGCGCGGCGGAGAGGCCAGGACCGATACCCGCGATGAGCTGCGGGCTGAGCTGACCGATGAGGGCCTGCTCGAGGTTCTCCTGCAGCCCCGCTTCGAGGTTGCCGGCCAGGGTCGGGAGCACCGTGTTGGCGAGCGTGTCACCGAGCGCGGCGTCGATGCCGCTCTCGACGGTCGACGGCAGGCCGGCGATGCCAGCCTCCAGGCGCTGACCACCGTCGCGGGCGTCGCTGAGACCGTCCGAGAGGCGGTTGGCGCCGAGGGCGAGCTCGCCGAGACCGGTGGACAGAGCGCCGCCGCCTGTGCGGGCAGCCGTCAGGCCGTCCGACAGCTGGCGCGCACCCGGGGCTGCGGTGTTGGCGAGGCCGTCGTTCAGCGCGTTGGCGCCGTCCGCGAGCTGACCGAGCCCGGCGAGCAGTTCGCTCGCACCAGCACCGAGCAGTTGGAGGTTGGAGTTGATGATCAGCGCGCCGTTGGCGAGATCACCGAGCGAACCGGCCGCGCCCTTGTACGCCTCCGCCGTCGCGTTCAGCGACCCGAAGGAGCGGTCGTCGACGGGGAGGACCTGCAGCGAGGTCATCGGGATGACGGTGTCGACCGAGTCGGCGGTCCAGCTGACGACCTGCTCCTCGGAACCGAGCGGCGCGAACAGCAGCAGCGAGTAGTTCACCACGGTGCTTCCGCGGCCGTCACCGGCGGTGACGGCGCCCGGCGCTTCGATGTTGACGAAGCTCGGCGGCAACGTGAGCGACATCGAGCCGACCATCGGGACGGCGACGTCCATGGTCTCGACGGTCTTGTTGTTCTCGGCGTCGAAGGAGACGATGTCGCGCGGCTCGGCCGTGAGGTTGCGGACCGTGTACTCGACCTCGACGCGGCCGTTCTCGCCGGCCAGGTCGGACGGGTCGACCTCCTCGCCGTCGAGGCGGTGGACCACCGAGATCGAGACCGGCAGCTCGGCGGTGTTGTCCGCGACGGTGCGGGCGCGGGCGCCGTCCTCGCCACCGGCGTCGAGCTGGTGGACGACCTGGTCACCCTCGACGTCGGGCTTGCCGAACCCGTCGAGGCTGCGCAGCCCGGAGGTGGACTGGTCGGGCAGCGTCACCGTGACGGGACCGTCGCCGGTGACCGCCAGCTGGGTGAAGACCCGGGAGGTGCCAGCCTCACCCGTCGGCGACGTCTCCGTCAGGATCGACTGACGCTGGATGATGGTCTCGGCCCGCCCGGACTGGGCGGCGGCGGGAAGACTGGTGGCGACCGCGAGCCCGCCGAGGGCGAGCAGCGTCGCGGTGTGACGGATGGTCCTGCGCATCAGACAGCCTCTCCGGCAGCGACCTGTCGGTCTTCGGTACGGGTGACGCCGTTGCCGGCGAGTTCGGCGACGATCGCGACGATGGCGCCGACGCCGGCGGCGAGCAGCACCGCGACGAGCGCGACGGGAGCGTCGGACAGGAACGCCGTGGGCGCCTCAGCGAAGGTCGGGCTGTAGAAGCCCACGAACGCCGCGTAGCCGATCAGGCTCGCCCACAGCGGCAGCAAGCCCTGCGTGAGCGCGGCCACCAGCGTGAGGATGGCGACGGCCAGCACGACCACGATCGCGTTCGCAGCGGCGACGTCCGGGAGGAACCCGGCGTTCACCGCCATGGCGGCGAAGCCGACGACCGCGCCGAGCGCGAAGCTGCCGACCCGGCTCGCGACGGCCGGGCCCGCGACGAGCGCGACCCCGACGGCCAGGAAGACGGGCCAGAGGGCGGTGATCCCGATGCCGTCTCCCACGATCGCGAGCAGACCCGCGATCACGGCGACAACGGCACCACCGATGACGGTGCGCAACACGGCGTTCCCTCCTCGGGCCGCCACATCGCGGCCCAGCTGTCGACGTCGACCCGCGGCGCGGGACGACGGAACCGGGACGAGGTGCCACCTACGTCCCGAGTGTCCCGAGTGTCCCGAGTGTCCCGAGTGTCCCGAGTGTCCCGAGTGTCCCGAGTGTCCCGATGGTCCCCGGTCGACCGGGCGATCCGCCATCCCCCAGGTGGGCCATATCGCAACTAGTCACCCGGTTGACCCGCCGCCCCGACGGCCGGGCGCGACCGGGTCGAGCCCGCCGTCGCTACGTTCGCCTCGAGCGACGATCGGGAGGTCCGCGGTGGATGCCGAGGTGCGGTGCAGGTGCGTGGTGCTCAACACCCTCTCCGGGGACGTGGCGGCCGACTACGCCCACAAGCATCTCGATCGGACCCGGACCGACGGGCTCGGTCGAACGATCCACCGCTGCGGCGACACGGGGGTCGACTGGACCGAGGAACGCAGCGCGTCCGGGTACGGCGACGACGTGGTGGTGCTGCGCCGCAACCTGCGCTGACGAGCCGGCGCCGGGGCCACCATCGTCCGATCAGGGACCGGAACGGGTCACCAGAGCGCCATCCGGCCGGAACAACCGCGAGGAGGCAGCAGTGGGCTTCATCGACCCGAAGAAGGGCGGCGAGGAGGACGAGGCGCTGCCGGGCGCCAGCGGACTGCACCTCGACCTCGACCTCAAGCGGTGCCCGTCCTGTCGTCGCGAGCTGACGCCCTGGCAGGAACGGTGCCCGGACTGCGGCGAGCTGGGCGTGCGCAGCGACCAGATCGCAGCCGACACCTTCGCGCTCCCCGGCCTCGCTCCGGAGCCGGACGAGGGCGACGAGCCGGACGAGGGCGACGAGCCCGACGAGGCGTTCACCGCCGACGAGCCCGACGACGGTCACGGCCCCGCAGGTTCCTGACCCGGGGTCAGTCGAGCGCCAGGCGGATGCGGCGGAAGCCGCGCCCCTTGGACTCCACCTTCGCGATCCGCACCTCGCCGACCTCGGCGGTCGACCGGACGTGGGTGCCACCGTCCGCCTGGCGGTCGAGACCCACGATGTCGATGATCCGCACCACCTCGAGGTCGTCGGGCAGCAGCGACACCTTGGTCCGGATCAGCGACGGGTCGAGGTCGGCCTCGGCGCGTGGGAGGAAGGCGATCTCGACCGGCCGGGCCGCGGCGAGCTCCTCGCGGAGGCGCGCCTCGAGCGGGTCGCGTTCCTCGGGGTCCCAGTCCGGCAGCTCGAAGTCGAGCCGCCCGACGCCCGGCTCCATGTTCCCGCCGGTCACCGGCGACGCGAACCGATCCCACACCACGCCGCAGAGGGCGTGCATGGCGGTGTGGGTCCGCATCAGGGCGAGCCGGCGATCGACGTCGAGCCGACCGTGCACACGTGTGCCGACGGTCGGGAGAGCGCCCTCGAGCTCGTGCCACACCCCGCGCACGTCCTGTCCCACCCCGACGACGTCGACCCGGTCCCCGGCGTCGGCGGCCGCGAGCGGATCGTCCCCGAGCAGCAGCACCCCGCGGTCCGCCGGTTGTCCGCCCCCTCCGGGGTAGAAGACCGTCCGGTCGAGCAGGACCCGGTTGGTCTCGCGGTCCACGTCGACGACGGTCGCGTCCACCTCGAACGCGTAGGCATCGGTCGAGTACACCTGTTCGGTCACGGCAGCTCCTCGGTGCGGGGGTGTCGTAGCCTCGCACTGATGCGCTGCCCCCGCTGCCTGGACGAGTACGAACCGAGCGTCGCCACCTGTGCGAGCTGCGGTGAGACGCTGCTGCCCCCTGGCGTGGCACCGCCCCGACGGGCCGATGCGCTGCTCGGCCGATTCCACCCCGTCGTGGCCGAACGCCTGCGCAGGACGCTGGAGCACCGCGGGGTCCTCCACCGGGTCGTGACCCGCGACGACGACGTCGAGATCCACGTCGACCGCGACCAGCAGGCCGATCTGCGTGCCGAGCTCGCGCTCACCTGGGCACAGGTCGTGCACGCCCTCCCCGCCGACGACGTCGTCACGGTCCTCGGTCTCGGCGGTGCGTCGCCGGGGTGGTACGACGCACCGCAGGGCGGCTGGGTCGACCGCGCGGGTCGGTTCGTCGTCGAGGCCGAGGGAGACGGCACCGACGGCCCACGGATGGCGGGACCCGCGGTCGCTGCCGCTGGAGCCGTCGTGCTGCTGCTGGCCTGGTACGCGGGTGCCAGCGCGGGGGTCATCGTCGCCGGCGGAGCCCTCCTGCTGGTGGGGCTGCTCATCCCGCGGTGAGCTGCCGGATATCGGTCGAGAACGGCTGCCTCAGCCGACGGCGGTGTCCCGCGTGACGAGCTGGAAGGACTCGACGAGGTGGTGCCAGTGGCAGGCCGTGCACACCTCGACGGTGTAGACGGTGAGGTCGCCGTACCGCTCGTGCTGGCGAGCGAGGGACTCACGCGGCACGGCTCGACCTCCGCGGTTGGCCGGCGCCTTGCGGTCGAAGACGTAGGTCACGAGCCGCAGGTCGTCCTCGCCACAGAGGGGGCAGGGCTCCCGGGCCGGTGCGCCGACGTGGGTCGCCGCTCGAACGAGGTCCGGGTGGGCATCGCAGGCATCACCGACCGAGCGCACACCGGATCGCACCTCGGCGAGCACCGCTCGCCGTTGCATCCGGTAGTCGATACGACCTCGGCGCACCGTCCCTCCTGCTCGTCCGTCCCAGGGCCGCGTGGGGGCGACCGATCCGACTGAGGGTACGGACCGAGCGAGGGAAGCGTGGTTCAGCCGCGGATCTGGGTGACCACGCCGTCACGCTGGCGGAGCTCGTAGGTGGTCCCGCCGTCGAACTCGTTGTTCTCGAGCCAGGTCGTCAGACGGGTGCGCTGCTGCCCACCCGCCGCCGACGGGGCGGTGATGTACGCCGCGGTCGAGGTCGTCAGCTCCTCGGTCCCGTCACCGGTCTCGACCGTGAGCGTGACCGAGCCGTCGTCGGCGACCTCGGCGTCGGTGATGGTCGCGGTCAGGTCACCGGCCACCGGGCTCTCGTCCTGCGTCGAGTCGGGGGTGGTCGCAGAGATGTCCGCGTCGTCGCCGGCGGTGCCGCAGCCAGCGATGGTCAGGATCAGCGCCGCGGTGGCCGCGGCGAGCTTGGGACGGTTCACGTGGGACTCCATCGGATCGGTTCGCAAGGACTCCCTCTCCACCCGCAGGGTCACCCGTCCCCGCGGGACCCCCGACCAACGACCCGTTCGAACGACCACCGCAGGCCACGTCCCAGCCGAGGTGCGGCCGCTCGGTAGCGTCCGGGTCCCCGTCCCGGAGCCTGGCCCGTGTCGGTCCCACGCCGCGGGGTCCCGTGGCGGCGCGGCGTCACCTGGTTCCAGCTGCGCAACGACGGCCGCCAGGACCAGGACGCGCTCTGGTCCGCACCGGCGACCTCCCCCGGTGCGCTGCCCCCCGAGGACGCGTGGTCGCTGCTGCTCGATCCCGCCACGTGGTCCGACGACGGCACCTCCTCGCTGGCGGACTTGGCGGTCACCGATGGCGGCGATCGGGTGGCCTACGGCCGCTCCGACGCCGGTTCGGACTGGGTGAGCTGGCGGGTGCTCGATCTCGTCGAGGGAGGTGACGCGGCCGAACACGACGAGGTGGTGCCCTGGTCGAAGTTCACCGGCGCCGCCTGGCTCCCGGGTGGCGAGGCCTTCCTCTACGGCGCCTACGACCGCCCCCCGGCCGGCGAGGAGGTGACGGCGCGCACCACCGACCAACGGCTGCAGCAGCACACGGTGGGGACCGACCCGACCGACGACCCCGTCGTGCACGCCCGCCCCGACCAGCCCGAGTGGGGGTTCCAACCGCACGTCGCGCACGGTGACCGCTGGCTCGTCCTCACGGTCTGGCGCGGCACCGACCCGACCAACCGCATCCACGTCGCCGCGCTCGACGACGATGACGGCGAGGCGACGGTCGGCGAGGTGGTGCCGCTGCTCGACGAGGGTGATGCCCGCTACGACGTCGTCGGCGTCCTGACCGATCCGGACGGCCACGACGAGCTGGTGGTGGTGACCGACCTCGACGCACCGATGGGTCGCGTGCTCGCCATCGACGTCACCGACGGGCAGCGTCGACGTGAGCTGGTGGCTGAGTCCGACGAACGCCTCGAGTGGGCACGGATCGTCGGTGGCGACGGACCGCACGATCCGGCCTGGTTGATCGTGGCGTCGCTGCGCCACGCCACCTCACGGCTCGCGGTGCACGACGCCCGCACCGGCGCTTGGTCGCACGACGTCGAGCTGCCGAAGGCCACCACGGTCAGCGCCGTCACGGGGGATCGCTCCGACACCGCCATCCACCTCGGCGTGACGACGTTCGCCGCCTCGGACGCGCTCTGGCACCACGACCTCGTCGCGCGTGCCACCACGCTGGTCACCCCGTCCGCCGTCCCGGAGCCGGAGGTCGCGATCGTCACCGAGCAGGTGCTGGTGCACCACGGGGGCGGCACCGACGACCGCGACGCTGGCCACGAGGTGGCCGTCCCCGTCTTCCTCGTCCACCGTGAGGACGTCACCCCGACCGGTGCCGTCCCGACCGTGCTGTGGGGCTACGGCGGGTTCGACATCCCGGTGACGCCCGCGTTCCGCCCCGCCTGGCGCGCCTGGATCGACGCCGGCGGGCTGCTGGCCGTCGCCTGCCTGCGCGGTGGGGGTGAGTACGGGCGCGCGTGGCACGACGCGGGTCGAGGGGCGAACCGTCCCGCGGTGCAGGCCGACGCGCTGGCGGTCGCGGCCTGGCTCACCGGCGACGACCGGGACGGCCACCTGCGCGCCACGACGACCGCCGGTGAGCCGGTCGATGCGGTGTGGTCGGCGCCGCGGCACCTCGGCGTGGAGGGACGGTCCAACGGCGGACTGCTCGTCGGGACCTGCATCACGGCCGAGCCCGACCGGTTCGCCAGCGCCGTGCCCGAGGTGGGGGTGCTCGACCTGCTGCGCTTCCACCGCTTCACCATCGGGTGGGCGTGGACCAGCGACTACGGCTCGCCCGACGATCCGGACCAGTTCCCGGTGCTGCACGCCCTGTCGCCCTACCACCGGGCGCTCGCGTCGCTGCCGGTGGCCTACCCCGCGACGCTGATCACCACCGGCGACACCGACGACCGGGTCGTGCCGGCGCACTCCTACAAGTTCGCAGCGGCGCTCCAGGCGGCGCAGGCCGGTGACGCACCGGTGCTGTTGCGGGTCGACGTGTCCGCGGGCCACGGGGCCGGCAAGCCCGTCGCGATGCTGCTCGACGAGCGGGCGGACGTGCTCGCGTGGCACGCCGCCCACCTCGGCCTCGGCGTCTCCGAACCACCTGCCCTGGACGCGCCCGGGACGGCCCCGACGTGACCGGGCCGTCCGCGTCTCGTTGGCTGGCCCGATGCGCCGCGCACCGCGCGGCCGGCCGGCCCCGCCCCTCGGGTGTGGACGTGACAGGCTGACCACCCAACGAGGAGCACCACGTGGCCGACGAGACCCGGGACCCGACGACCGTGACCCCGGCGCGAGCCCGCGCCAACGCGGCGGCCGCCGCGCAGGGCGAGGGCCGGAACAAGACGGAGCTGATCCGGGTCGGTGACCGCGGTGGCGGTGACGGCAGCCGGACCTCACCGCGGATGCGGTTCGACGTCCTGCAGATCGCCGCCTGGGTCGTGGGCCTCGTGCTCATCGTCGCGGGCCTGGTCGCCCTGGCACGGACCGGCTTCGAGGACCTCGGCCTGTTCGAGCCCGTCGTCCAGATCGGGACCGAAGCCGCCACCCCGCTCTACGCCGCGATCTGGTTGCTCCTCGGGCTGGTCATCGTGGCCGCGGGGACGGGCGTGGTCGCCGAGCGTCGGCTGCGCATCCTCGGCGCGCTGTTCGCGATCGTCGGCCTCGTCCTGCTCATCGAGCCGGACGGCTTCAGCGAGTACCTCGGCGCCGGGTCCGACAGCGGGACGGTGCCGCTCGCGTTCGGCGTGCTCCTCGTCGCCGCCAGCTTCGTCCCGCCGCTGTCGATCAAGCGCCCCGGCATCCGCGAGGACTGACGGGGATCGGCAACGCGAGAGCCGCCGGTCGCGACCGGCGGCTCTCGTGTCGTTGAACGGGTCGTCCCCGGCGGGTGTTACGTGGTCATCCAGTCGGGCTTGCCGCCCTTGGTGGCCCAGAAGATGTCGGAGATCTCGTCGATCTTGGCGAGCAGGTCCGCGCCAGCCGACGGGTCCATCGTCTTCTTGGCGTCGCCAGCGGCCTTGATCGCGAGCCAGAACTTCTCGTGGAGGTCGGGGTACTCCTCGAGGTGGTTCGGCTTGAAGTAGTCGGTCCACAGCACCGAGAGGTGGTGCTTGACCAGCTCGGCCCGCTCCTCCTTGATGATCACGCAGCGGGCCCGGAAGGTCTCGTCGTCCGAGTCCTGGTACTTCGTCGCGATCTCGTGGACCGATTCGGCCTCGATGCGGGCCTGCGCGGGGTTGTAGACCCCGCACATCAGGTCGCAGTGGGCGTCGACGGTCGTGACGGGCCGCAGCGGGTCCAGTGCCCGCAGGGCGGTCGAGATACGCATCGTGTTGCTCCTCGCGTTGGCGGAAGGTCACTTCGAGCGTAGTCACGCCCACCGCGACGCCACCCCGCCCGTCCGACGAGGGTCCGTGGACGGCGGGTCGAACGGCCAGGGGGCGTAAGGTTCGGTCCGCGACGGGTCCGCACGAGGTGGACGCTGCGCCCGGCGGAGGTGGCGAGGTGGCACGAGGTCGGTGGCTCGCCGGGTTGGGCCTGGCGGCCGCGGTCTACGGCGTCACGCTGGCGGTGAACCGCTCCGTCGTCGAGGTGCGGGGCGCCTCGATGGAACCGACGCTCTGGCGGGGGGACCGGCTGCTGACGGTCCCGGCTCGTCCCGCGTGGGTGCGGCCCGGCAGGGTCGTGGTCGTCGCCGACCCCGACGACCCGGACCACCTCGTGATCAAGCGGATCGCCAGCAGCGAGCGGGGCCGGGTCGTCGTGCTCGGGGACAACCCGGGCGCGTCGACCGACTCGCGGAGCTGGGGACCGGTGCCGATCGCCGCGGTGCGCCGCATCGTCCTGCGACGCTGGCCGGACCTGCGGACCCGCCTGCACCGGTGAGCGCACGGACCAACGGTTCGACCGCCGACGCTCAGGGTCGACGCGCGACGACCAGCAGCTCCGGGTCGTCGATACCCACCTCGCCACCGGCACGGCGGCCGTACGCGCCGGGCTCGACCCCACGGACACCGACCACCTCGAGCCCCGCGTCGCCGCAGAGCCGGACCGCGTCCCGGACGGTGTAGCTCGCCGTCCACAGGTCGAACCGCTGCCGGGCGTGGTCGGGGCCGTGCACCTCGCTGACCTGGTGGTGGACGAGGTGGACCGGGTCGAACGCGTCCCCGGGCGCGAGGTGGCGCGCCGCGAACAGCGCCGAGAAGAGCGTGACGGCGACCGCGCCTCCCGGGCGCACGGCCGCCGCCAGCCCGGCGAGCACGGCCGGGTCGGTGGCGGGCGAGGTGCCGAGCCCGCCCTGGCACAGCGACCACGCGACGTCGAAGGTGCCGATCTCGGCACCGAGGTCGGCGGTCAGCGTGCGCGCGTCCCCGACGCGCACGTCCACACCGACCCCGTCGGCGACGGCGGCGTCGCGCGCAGCATCGACCAGCCCGGGTGACACATCGATCCCGACCCCCTCGACCCCCGGGTCCGCGGCGAGCGCCCGCAGGTGCCGGGCGTCGCCGCAGCCGACGTCGAGCACGCGGGCTCCTCGGCGCAGCTCCAGGATGGAGATCAGCGCCGCCGCCTCCTCGGCGGTCCCGGCAGCGAAGGCGTTGCGGCGGTAGTCACCGCCCTGGAAATCACCGATCTCCACGTAGAAGGCACGATCACCGGCGCCGGGGACCGCGGGCACCGCGACGGGCTGGTCGTCGTGTGACCGCCACGACGATGGGAGCGCGTCCCCCGGCGGACGGCTCACTCGCCGCCCACACCGTCGCCGTCGGTGGCGGCTTCCTCGCGCTCGGCCCACCAGCGGTCGAGCTCGGCGAGTGCGGCGTCCTCGCCCATCGGCCCCTCGTCGATGCGCAGCTCCAGCAGGTGCTTCCACGCCTGACCGACCGCGGGGCCGGGCGCGATCCCGAGGTGCTCCATGATGCGGTTGCCGTCGATCGGCGGCCGCATCGAACCGAGCTCCTCCTGCTCGCGCAGGTCCGCGATGCGCTCCTCGAGCAGGTCCACGTTGCGCTGGATGCGAGCGGCCTTGCGGGCGTTGGCGGTCGTCACGTCCGCGCGCGTCAGGGCGTTCAGGCGATCGAGCAGGTGGCCCGCATCGCGCACGTAGCGACGCACGGCCGCGTCGGTCCAGCCGGTCGCGAAGGTGTGGAAGCGCAGGTGCAGACGCACCAGCTCGCTGACGTCCTTGACCGTGTCCTTGTCGAACCGCAGCTCGCGCAGCCGGTGCCGGGTCATCCGGGCACCGACGACGTCGTGGTGGTGGAAGGTCACGGTGCGGTCGCCGTGGATCTCGCGCGTGTCGGGCTTGCCGACGTCGTGGAGGAGCGCGGCCAGACGCAGGACCGGATCGGGACCGTCCTCCGACAGCCGGTGCTCGAGATCCATCGCCTGCTCGAGGACCACCAGCGTGTGTGCCCACACGTCCTTGTGCCGGTGCTGGGGGTCCTGGCAGGCGCGCAGCTCGTCGAGCTCGGGCAGCACGTGCGCCGACAGGCCGGTCGCCACCAGCAGTTCGAGCCCACGGCGGGGTGCCACGCCGCAGACGAGCTTGACCAGCTCGTCGCGGATCCGCTCGGCGGACACGGTGGCGAGCTCACCGGCCATGGCGGTCGCCGCTGCCTGCGCCGCGGGGTCCACCTCGGCGGCGAGGACCGACGCGAACCGGGCGAGCCGCACCATGCGCAGCGGGTCGTCACCGAAGGAGGTGCGGGGGTCGATCGGGGTCCGCAGCGTCCGGGCGTGCAGATCACGCAAGCCGCCGAACGGGTCGACGAACCGGAAGTCGGGGACCTGCACGGCCATCGCGTTGACGGTCAGGTCGCGGCGTGCGAGGTCGTCCTCGATGGTGTCGCCGTAGACCACCTCGGGGTGACGCGACCCGGGCGAGTAGGAGTCCGCGCGGAAGGTGGTGATCTCGATCCGCCTCGGCGGCTGGTCGGACCCGGCGTCCTCACGCTGGCAGCTGACGGTGCCGAACTCCGCACCAGTGAGCCACACCGCGCTCGCCCACGGCCGCACGATCCGTTCGGTCTCCTCCGGCGGCGCCGAGGTGGCGAAGTCGAGGTCCACCTCGCCGAGCTGGGTGACGTCACCGGCGGCGAGCAGGGTGTCGCGGACGGTGCCACCGACCAGGTGCAGCTCGTGACCCGCAGCCGCGAAGCGTTCGCCGAGCTCACGCGCCTCGGGGTACACGTCGACGAGGTCGCCGAGCGCAGCGGCCTGGTCGGGGGTCAGGGCGTCGGCGATCGGACGTCCGGTGCGAGGGGGCGAGGGGGCGAGGTGGCGAGGTGGAGCTGGCGGCCGAGGCTAGCGAGGCCAACCGCCCCGCCCGTCAGGTGGAGTCCGCGTTGCCGTGCGGGGGCGGCGCATCGTCCTGCCGGTCCGCCCAGGAGCGGCGCACGCGACCCTTCGAGCTGTCGGTCTCCTCGGCCTCGCGCTGGTCGATGAGCACCCGCGCCGCGTGGTCGTAGGTGAGGTAGTTCCACGCCCAGCTGAGCAGCACCGACACGCGGTTGCGGAAGCCGACGAGCCACAGCAGGTGCATCAGCAACCAGGCGATCCACGCGATGAAGCCGTGGAACTTGATGCCGAGCGGCAGCTCGACGATGGCGTCCGTGCGGCCGATCGTGGCCATCTTGCCCTTGTCGCGGTAGCGGAACGGGCCCGGATCGGGCTCGCCCGCGAGCTGCCCCGCGATCAGCTTGGCGACGTACTTGCCCTGCTGGATGGCGACGGGCGCCACCTGTGGCAGCGGATCGCCGCCTCCGATGCCGCCGACGAGGTCGCCGATGACGAACACGCGGCCGTCGTCCCGGGCGATCCGCAGGTGGCTGTCGACGGGGACCCGACCGGCCTTGCCGGGTTCGACACCGAGCTCGGCGCCGAGCGGGACACCGGCGATCCCGGTCGCCCAGATCAGCGTCCTGGCGGGCAGCACCTCGCCGTCGGTGAGCACGACCTGGTCGGGAGAGGCCTCGTCGGCACCGGTCCCGAGCCGGACGTCGACACCGCGGGCTTCGAGGCTCTTGACCGCTTCCCGGTGCGAGCGGTCCGAGAAGCCGGGCAGCAACCGGTCGGTCACCTCGAGCAGCACGATCCTGACGTGCGACCGGTCGAGCGTCGGGTGATCCTCGCGCAGGACCTGATCCACCAGCTCGGCGAGCGCTCCCACGAGTTCGACCCCGGTCGGTCCACCGCCGGCGACCACGAAGGTCAAGGTGCCGTCGTCGAGGTGGGCCGGGTCGGAGGACGCGGCCTCGAACCGGCGCAGGAGGTGGTTGCGCAGCTGCGTGGCCTCGGCGAGGGACTTGAGCCCGAAGGCGTGCTCGGCCACCCCCGGGATACCGAGGTCGTTGGTGATCCCGCCGGCAGCGACGATGACGTGGTCGTAGGGCAACCGGGCGCCGTCGGAGAGGACGACCGCCTCGTCGTCGACCGCGACGACCTCGCCGAGGCGGATCTGGGTGCTCGGGCGACCGTCGGGGCCACGACGGCGCACCCCACGGATGGACCGGAGCGTCATGCCGATGTCGTGCGGCTGGAGGCCCGCGGTGGCGACCTGGTAGAGCAGCGGCTGGAAGGTGTGGGGGTTGCGCTTGTCGACGAGGGTGACCTCGAGGTCGTGGTCGTCGGCGGCACGGGCGAGCTCACGGACGGCGTTCAGGCCGCCGAACCCGCCGCCGATCACCACGACCCGGTGCGGCTCGGACGACCGCGGCTCCGGGGCGTTGCCGAGGTCCGCGGGCTGCCCAGCTCGCGGACGATCGGAGCGCGCGACGCCGGACGAGTCACCGCTGTGTGCGTCGCCGGGCCGGGCCGGGGCGTCGTCGGGGCGGGTCGACTGGGCGCTCAAGGGGTCTCCTCGGGAGGGGAAGCGTGGCGAAGCGGTGCGGGCGGAGGTGCGCGGTCGGTAGCGTCCGGACCGCTGGGGTCCGACGATCGTGAGCCCGGTGATCGGGGCGCACCGAGCCCCGCTGGACGAGGACCGCCTGTTGACCGCACCGGACGAACCGACGCCGCCCAGCGTGCCCGGTCCGCCGCCACCCACCCCGCCCGCGTGGGCGGTGACCGGTGACCGCGGCACGGTTGTCCCGCCGCGACCCGCCACCTCGTCCCCTGCACCACCACCACCACCACCACCGCCGCCATCGCCGGACGACCCCGCCTCCGCGCCATCCGCGCCCCCGCCGCCCGCGCCCCCGGGTCCTGCGGCGGAGCCGCCCGGTGGGCCGTCGGGCCACCGGTCCGCCCCGCTGCCCGAGCTCGACGCTCGCGACCGACCGCTCGACCCTCGGGTGGTGACGGTGTGGCGTGTCAGCGGAGCCATCGGGCTGCTCGTCCCGGCCGCGGTGCTGAGCGCCATCGGCGTGGTGCTCCTCGGCCGGGTGGGTGTGGCTGTCGCCGTGCTCATCGTTCCTCTCAGCGTGGCGTTCGTGCTCTGGTACCCGCGAGCCCGGTACGACCGGTGGCGCTGGCGGTTGACCGACCTGGCGGTGGAGCTCGACCGCGGGGTCGTCGTGCGGCAGGCGGAAGCGCTGCCGTACTTCCGCATCCAGCAGATCGACGTGAACCAGGGCCCGGTCGACCGGCTCCTCGGGCTCGCGTCGCTCCAGGTCACCTCGGCGTCGGCATCGGGCAGCGTCACGTTGCCGGGTATCGCCGCCGACCAGGCGCCGGGCGTGCGGCGGGTCCTGCTGGCGCGGGCCGCCGCCGCGGTCGGTGGTCGCGTCGATGGGGTCCAGGATGCCGTCTGAGCCTCCGTGGCCCGAGCCCGACGGTCCGGCACGCGCCTGGCCCCCGGTGTCGGATGCCGGGTTCTCGGCCCCACGATCGCTCCACCCGGCGTCGATCGTGCTCGGCGTCCCGCTCCGTCAGCTGATCCAGGGCCTGGTGTTCCCCGCCCTGATCGGTGCGGGCGCCGGACCAGGCCCGCGGTTCGCGGTCGTCGTGGTGGCCGTCATCCTCCTCGTCGGCGGCATCGGGCGTCTGCTCGCCTGGCAGCGGTTCCGGTTCAGCTTCGACGGCGAGGTGCTGCGCGTCGACGAGGGGGTGCTGTCACGCAACCACCGAGCCCTCGACGTCGCGCGGATCCAGCAGGTCGAGGTCGATCGGTCCCTCGTCGCCCGCGTCCTCGGCCTCGCCACGTTGCGCGTCGAGACCGCGGGTGGCAGCGGCGAGGCAGAGGTCGAGCTGCGGGTCATCCCGGAACGCGACGCCGTCACCCTCCGGGAGGCGCTCCGCGCCGGCAAGGACGCGGTGACCGGTGCCGCAGCCGCCACGCCGGGTGGCGCGGTCAGCGGCGTGGGAACGGCGGACACGACCGAACCGCGCGACGGACGCGAGGTCGTCAGCATGACGCTCGGCCGCATCGTGTTGGCGGCCGTCTCCGGCAGCCGGCTGCTGGTGTTGCCGGCCGTCCTCGCGGCGTCGCTGCAGTTCCTCGGGGACGCGTCCGAGCTCGGCGGTGGGTCGCTCGACCCCGAGACTCTGGGGCGGCGCATCCTCGCCCTCGGCATCGTCGGCATCATCGTGCTGCTGATCCCCGCCTCGGTGGTGTCGGCCACGGCCGTCGGCGTGCTCCGGGACTGGGACTGGACCATGCGGCGCGTGGGCGACGACCTCCACGTCTCGCGTGGCCTGCTGTCGACCCGCGACTCGGTCATCCCGTTGGCCCGTGTGCAACTGGTCGAGGTGCAGCGCAACTGGGTACGCCGCGGGTTCGGGTACGCCGCGATCCGCGTGCACTCCGCCGGAGGAGGCGACGACGACCGCGTGACCATCCCCCTCGTGCGTGACACCGAGGTGGACGGGCTCATCTCGCAGCTTCTACCCGGTGTCGCCGGGGTCCCGATGCTGCGTTCGCACCCGACCGGCGCCCGCCGTCGAGCGGTCTTCCGGTGGGTCCGCGCCTCGCTGGTCCCGACGATCGCGCTGCTGGCGTTCCCCGGGCTGGTCGGTGAGCTGCGGGCGCTCGGCATCGTGCTGCCGCTGATCGCCGCCGGGCTCGGCCTCGTCGAGTACGGCCAGCTCGCGCACGGCCGCACCGACCGGGTGCTCGCCGGCCGCAGCGGTGCGCTGTCGGTGACGACCGGACTGGCGCCGCTGGTGAAGGTCCAGGGCGTGACGCGCAGGGCGAGCCCGTTCCAGCGCCGCCTCGGCCTGGCGACGCTGACCGCGCACGTGGCCGGTCCGGGTGGCGACCTGACGGTGCTCGACCTCGGTGAGGACGCCGGCCGTCAGCTCCACGCCGAGTTGGTCGTGGCGGCCGCGGACCCCTACCTCCCCGACATCGTGTCGCGGCAGCGACGCACGGTCACGCCAGGGCAGCTGTGGTGAGCAGCTGACGCGACGGTGGCGCGCTCAGGTGACACGATGCGGGTCGATGGACACCGTCGTGGTGAACGGGGTCAGGCGGTCGCGAGCCCGGCGGCACGCAAGGAGACCCGGAAGTCGTGCGGGTTGGTCGCGGCCGCGAGGGCGTCCTTGAGCGTCACCTCGCCGGTCGAGTACAGGTGCAGCAGGTGCTGGTCGAAGGTCTGCATCCCGTAGTAGCCGCCCTCGGCGATCGCGTCCTCGATGAGGGGCAGCTGGTGCGGGTCGGTGATGAACTCGAAGATGCGGGTCGTCATCACCATCGTCTCGACGACCGCGACGCGACCGTCGCCGGTCGCCCGCGGGACGAGGCGCTGACAGACGATGCCCTTGAGGGAGTTCGCGAGCGAGATGCGGGCCTGGTTCTGCTGTTCCTTCGGGAACATGTCGACGATGCGGTTGACGGTCTCGCGCGCGTCGGTGGTGTGCAGGGTCGACAGCACGAAGTGGCCGGTCTCGGCGGCCTGGAGGGCCGCACCGACGGTCTCGAGGTCGCGCATCTCGCCGATGAAGATCACGTCCGGGTCCTGGCGGGAGACCGCCTTCAGACCGGAGGCGAAGTCGGCGGTGTCCACGCCGACCTCGCGTTGATCGATGATCGCGTTGTCGTCGCGGTGGGTCACCTCGATCGGGTCCTCGAGGGTGACGATGTGGCAGCGGCGGGTGGCGTTGATGTGGCTGATCATGGCCGCCGTCGTGGTGGTCTTGCCGGAACCCGTCGGGCCGGTGACGAGCACCAACCCTCGGTGCTCCTCGGCCAGGGCCCGCACGGCCGGCGGCATGCCGAGCGCAGCGAAGTCCTGGGTGCCCGGCAGCACGCGTCGGCAGACGAGCCCCGCGGAGCCGCGCTGGCGGAACGCGTTGACGCGGAAGCGGCCGACCCCGGGGATGGAGTAGGCGAAGTCAGCCTCCTGGCGCTCCTCGAACTCCTTGATGGAGCGGTCGGCCATCATCTCGTGCGCGAACCGTTCGGTGTCGGTCGGTGACACCGACGGCAGCGACGAGACAGGCTTCAGGTCACCGTCGATGCGGACGTAGGCGGGACCGCCGGCCTTCAGGTGCAGGTCGGACCCCCCGACGTCCACGAGGTGCTGGAGGTAGTGGTCGACGGATTCCACGGCTGCTCCGGTGACGATGGCAGGTACGGGGCGGACGCGCGCTGCGGTGTCGAAGCTACGCGTCCGGGCGCTCAGGTGACGGTCGACCGAACACCCATCCACCGGACCCATCGACCACCGACGGGTGCTGCTTGAGCGGTTCAGACCTCGATCAGCAGCGTGACCGGCCCGTCGTTGACCAACGACACCGCCATGTGGGTGCGGAACACGCCCGTGGCGACCTGCGCCCCGAGCTCACGCAACCGGTCGACGACGGCGTCGACGAGCGGCTCGGCGTGCTCGGGACGGGCCGCGGCGACGAACGACGGTCGGCGCCCCTTGCGTGTGTCCCCGTAGAGGGTGAACTGGCTCACGACGAGCACACCACCGGCGACATCGGCGCAGCTGCGGTTCATCGCCCCCGACTCGTCCTCGAAGATGCGTAGGTGCCACACCTTCTCGGCCAGCTTCGAGGCCGCGGCGACGTCGTCGCCCGCGGTCACGCCGACCAGGAGCACCACTCCCCGGCCGATCCGACCGGTCTCGACCGGGTCACCCCCGGCCACCGGGATCGAGCTGACCGCGCCCGACGACACCCGCTGGACCACGCCACGCACGTCCCCGCTCCTCGTCGTTCGCCCGGAGGTGTGCGAGCCTACGAGCCGGGGCGCGCGCCCGTCGCGCGAGCAGGTGCCGTGGGTACGCTCGTTGCATGCCCAGGTACCCGACGCGACGCGCGACCTCCGCGGGTGGGGTCGTGTGCGACGACCGCGACGACGGTCGACGTTGGGTCCTGCTCATCGCTCGCCGCAACGCCGCCGGCCGGCCCCAGTGGACGCTGCCGAAGGGCGGCATCGAGGACGGCGAGACCGAGCAGGAGGCGGCCCTCCGCGAGGTGCGTGAGGAGACCGGCCACGGTGCCGAGGTCGGCCCGTTGCTCGGCACCATCGACTACTGGTTCGTGTGGCGGCCGGACGAGGTCCGGTACCACAAGTTCGTCCACTACTTCCTGATGTGGTGGGACGGCCAGCCGGCGGGACCACGCGACGACGAGGCCGAGCACGTCGAGTGGGTCCCGATCGACGTGGCGGTGGTCCGGCTCGCGCACCGCAACGAGCGCAAGCTCGTGGAGAAGGCCAGCAAGGCCAGCCGCGAGGGGACCGTCGAGCTCCCGGTCGTCTCTCCGGTGGACGTGCGGTCGGAGCGGTGAGCTCGTCCCCGTCGACCCCGTGGCGGGGTCCGCGGTGGCGCTCCGCGGTCCTCGCCATCGCGCTCGTCCTCCCCCTGGTCGCGATGCCTGCACCGGATGCCGCGGCGCAGCAGGAGCCGGGCCAGGTCAGCCTCACGGTGTCCGGCTTCACCGGTGTGATCGGCCCCGGCTCGCT
Organism: Nitriliruptor sp.; assembly: GCF_040882075.1. Lineage (NCBI taxonomy): Bacteria > Bacillati > Actinomycetota > Nitriliruptoria > Nitriliruptorales > Nitriliruptoraceae > Nitriliruptor > Nitriliruptor sp. The sequence continues at coordinate 10,299 of NZ_JBBEBZ010000233.1, read as the reverse complement.
GCGTCCACCCACGTCGCCGTCCGAGGACGCACCGCCCATCGAGGGGCCCGACGCTCCCGAGGAGCTCGTCGTCCGTGCCCTCATCGAGCACACCGGTGGCGACCCGCTCGACCAGCTCCAGCTGATCGTCGAGGTCCACCCCGCCGTCGGTTCGCGCGGTGGGCTGCGATCGGCGCTCGACGGCGACGAGGGCCCGAGCAGCCTGCCATCGGTCCACCCGGTCGAGATCCGGCCCGACGATCGCCTCGAGGCGGGTGAGCTGACCGGCGTCGAGGTCCGCATCCCGCCGACGGACGTGGACTGGGCGGCCGACGGTGGGGTGCACCCCGTGCGGATCGCGGTCCAACGCGGGACCGAGGTGCTCGCCGAGACGCTGACCGCCGCGATCTGGCTCAGCGAGCTACCGCAGCAGCCGCTGCTCACCACGGCGCTGTGGCCGCTCGACACCCCGCCGTGGCGAGGTCCAGGACCGGCGTACCCGGCCGACGTCGACGCCTCGCTCCGCCCTGGCGGGCGGCTCGATGCGGTGCTCCGCTCGCTCGAGCGCTTCCCGACCGCCGGTGCGACCGTCGCGCCATCGGCCCACCTGCTCGAGGACCTACGGGACCGCGCCGACGGGTTCGTCCGCACCGAGCGGCTGGACGGAGGTGCGCTCGAATCCCGCGACGTCGAACCCGAGGCTGCGGCGTCCCGACGGGCCAACGACGTGCTGCAGCGCATCCGCGCGGTCGTCGCGGACCTGCCGTTCGCACCGATCGCGCGGCCGTACGCGGACGCGGACCTGACCGCCCTGACCGGTGACCAGGCGGTGCGCGACCTGGCCGGGGAGCTGGCGACCACCGGACGCCGGCGGCTCCAACAGCTCGTGGAGCGCGCACCGGACCAGAGCAGCTTCCTGCTGCCAGCGAGCACGTCGCCCGAGGTGCTCGACCTCATCCCCGCCGAGGTCGCGCTCGTCCCCTACGCCGCGGTGGAGGGGCCCGACACCGCGGCGAACCCGACGCTGCCGCAGCCGGTACGCGAGGTGAGGTCGGCGTCGGGCCGTCCGCTCCGGCTCCTCGTCGGTGACCCGTACGTCACCGCGCTGCTCGACCGGCCGGTCCGCGACGGGTCGATCCTCACCGCCCAGCGGGTGCTCGCCGAGACCGCGATGGTGTTCTTCGAGTCGCCCGGCAGCCAGGACCGGGCGCTGTCGATCCACCCACCGGAAGGCTGGGCGCCGACGGCGGAGCTCGCCGGCCAGCTGCTCAGCGGCCTGGCCGACGCGACGTGGCTGGACCTGCGCGACGCCACGTCGGTCGCCACGCTGGTCGGTCAGGTCGACCGGGCCACGCTCGCCGCACCGACCGCGCCGACCCTGAGCGCAGCGCAGGCCGAACGCCTGTCCTCGGCCATCGGTGACCTCGCGGCAGCGGCCGCAGCCCGCGGCCAGGAGCCGCAGCTCGGCGGCCGCGAACCCGCCGAGCTCCGCGATCAGCTGCTGCGCTCGACCTCACGGTGGTTCCCCGCCGGTTCCGGTGAGGCGGACGCGTTGGTCGTCGACGTGAACACCGCCATCGACCGCACCCTGTCGGAGGTGGACATCGCCAGCGGATCGCAGGTGACGCTGACCTCGGACACCGGGACCATCCCCGTGACCCTCCAGCGCGGCGAGGGCGGTCCGCTCGCCGTGCAGGTGGAGGTCACCTCGCAGGGCCGCCTGGCCTGGCCGGAGGGCCGCCGGTCGGAGACGCTGGTGCTCGAGGAGGGCACGACCCAGACGGTGACGTTCGAGACCCGCGCCCTGTCGACCGGCACGTTCTCGGTCAGCGTGCGGGTCACCGATCCCTCCGGGCGCATCGAGCTCGATCGGACCACGCTGTCGGTGCGATCGACGGCCATCTCCGGGTTCGCGCTCACCTCGATCGCGCTGCTCGTGGTGGTGCTGCTGCTGGCCGGGTTGCTTCGCCGGCGACCGCGGAGACGACAGCTCGAGCTGGTGAAGTGAGTCGACGTGCGGTGGTGAGCCGCCAGCGGCCCGGGAGGTGCGACACTCCCGCGCCGGCGGCTCCGCACGGGACGGTCGGCCCGGCGAGGTCGGCCCGGCGAGGTCGGCCCGGTGGGGCCACCGGGCCGGCCCCGGGGGCGGCCCCGTGGGTCGGAAGGTCGAGGTCGTGAACGCAGCTCGGGCACGGGGTTCCCGGTCAGCGAGCCAGGTCGGCGGCGCTCTCGTCCAGACCCTGGTCGTGCTGGTCGTGCTCGCCGTCGCCGGCTACGAGCTGATCGCCATCGGCGTGACCTCCTTCGCCGTCGACGATGCATCGCGTCAGGTCGCACGAGCTGCTCGGGACGCCTACCGTTCCTCGGACGGCTCGCTCGACGCGACGTCGGAGGCTGCCGCCACGGCCGCTGAGACCCACCGCTCGCAGGTGACGGACATCTCGATCGACGGGGAGGATCTGACGGTGACGCTGACCCGCCGCGCCACGACGCTGCTGGTCCACCAGCTCGCAGCCACCGAGGAGCTCGGCGTCCGTGAGGCGACGGGGCGCGCTGCCCTCGACACCCGCTGACGTGGCCGAGATCCCCCGATCGGATGGTGCGAACGCTCCCGCGGGTGCGCGGCGACCGCCTGCCATCCCGGACGACGAGCAGCCGACGCCGGTCCCCGGCAGCGACGAGGCGTCGACCATCCTCGGCGTGACCGGCCCGCTCCCCGGCCCGCCGGACCCTCCCCCCGCGGGTGACTCCTGCGGGGAGATGCCCTGGCCCGGGCGCGCCAGGCTCGGTGAGCGCTACCAGCTCGAGGAACGCATCGCCTCGGGTGGCGCCGCGGTCGTCTGGCGGGCGTTCGACGAGACGCTGGCCCGCACGGTGGCCATCAAGCTGCTGCACCCCCACCACGCCAACGACGAGGTGGTCGTCGAACGGTTCGAGCGCGAATCGGTGGCGGCGGCGCAGATCAACCACCCCAACGCCGTACGCATCTACGACACCGGACGCGAGGACCAGCTGGTCTACCTCGTCATGGAGCACGTCGATGGGCCGTCGCTCCGCCAGGTCCTGCGGGACCGCGGTCAGCTCGAGCCCACGGTGGTCGCCGCCATCGGTGAGCAGGTGGCCGCCGCGCTCGGTGAAGCGCACGCCCGCGGTCTCGTCCACCGCGACGTGAAGCCGGCCAACATCCTCATCGACGCCGACGGCACCGTGAAGGTGACGGACTTCGGGATCGCCAAGGCGCTCGACAGCGATGCCACGCTGACCACGCCCGGCACCGTGGTCGGCACCGCCGCGTACGTCGCCCCGGAGCAGCTCGAGGAGGGCCGGGTCGACGCCCGGGCCGACGTGTACGCGCTCGGGGTCGTCCTCTACGAGTGCCTGACGGGTCGCCCGGCCTTCGCCGGCGACACCCCCACCGCCACGGCGGCCATGCGGTTGACCCACGAGCTGCTGCCACCCCGCCAGGTGCGCGCCGACGTCCCACGCCTGCTCGACGATGCGATCGTCCGGGCCACGCGCAACGACCGGACCGCCCGCTTCAGCGACGGCACCGTCATGGCGGCCGCGCTGGCGCCGCAGGTGCCCGTCAAGCCCTCCGAGCTGACCGCGCGGCTGGTCGCCGAGGTGCGCGAGTCGTCCGAGCTCGACGCCCTGCCACGTGAGCCGGAGCAGCGCCCGCTGTCGGGCCCCATCCCGACCACGCGCAGCGAGTACGCCCGGCGGCTGGTCGGTGCGTTCGTCGGTGGTCTGGTGCTCACCTTGATCGCCGTCGTGGCGACCCAGAACCTGCGCAGTCAGGAGGCGCCCGCCACGCCGACCGGGACCCCCATCGAAGTAGCGGAGGTCCAGCTGTGGGACCCGGTCGGGCGCAACGACGACAACCCCGATCAGGTCGCTGCGGCGGCGGATGGCGACCCGACCACCTCGTGGCGGACCATCGACCGGGACGGCGACTTCCGCGGTGACGGGCGCGACGGGATCGGCTTGACCTTCGATCTCGGCGAGTCCACCGAGGTCCGCGACGTGGTCCTGAACGCGAACCGTGGCGGGATCGACGTGTCCATCTTCCGCAGCCAGGAGTACGTCGACCCCGGCTTCGGCAACCTCCAACCGTGGGGCCCCCCGTTGGCCTCGGCGACCGATATCCGTGCGAACCAGACCTTCCAGCTGTCGCCCACCAGCGGTCGGTACTGGCTGGTGTGGATCACCGGGCTGTCCACCTCCGGGTCCGAGAACTTCAACGCCGAGGTGGCCGAGGTCACCTTCCTCGGGCCCTGATGCGGTGCCGGGCGTGGGAGCAGGCGAGGTGAGCGGGGACACCGCTCGCACCGACGAGGAGTTGCTCGCCCGCTACGTCGACGCCTCGCTGCCGCGTGGACCGCGGGAGGACGCGTTCACGGCGCTCGTCGACCGCTTCCAACGGCGGGTGTTCGCCGTGTGCCTGCGGACGCTCAACGGCGACGTCGCCGACGCCGAGGACGCCACCCAGGAGGTCTTCGTCCGCCTGGCCCGGTCGGCGGCGACCTTCCGCGGCGACGCCAAGCTGTCGACGTGGCTCTACGCGGTGGCGCGCAACGTCGCCACCGACCGGGTCCGCCACGAAGCTCGCCGGCCGGCCACGCCCGTCGCCGACGTGGCCGACGTCGCCGGTTTCGACGCGGCCACCGAGGACCACCACGCCGCCGCCGAGACCGCAGGTGACGTGGCTACCGCCCTCGCCCAGCTCGACGACACCTCGCGGACCCTGCTGCTGCTGGTCGCGGTCGAGGGGCTGTCCTACGCCGAGGCCGCGGCCGCCAGCGACCTCGCCGTCGGCACGGTCAAGTCCCGCGTCAGCCGCGCACGCGTCCGGCTCGGTGAGCTGCTCGCCGACGTGGACGCGGACGGTCCACGCCCGTCCGGTCCCACCGCGGACACCGACCACGGCGGCCTCGATGCGGGGCGCGGCCCCTCGCCGCGTGGTCCGCCGCTCGCCGGCACCTGACCCCGGCGGACGGGGACGGACAGGTGCGGACGCAACCGTCGACCGGTCCAGGACGTCCCACCCCCACGGCCCCCCCCCGCCCCCCCGCCCCCCCCGCGGCCCCCCCGCCCCCCCCCCCCCCCCCCCGCCCCCACCCCCCCCCCCCCCCCCCCCGGCCCCCCCGCCCCGCAGCACCACCCCACCAGATCTCGGAGCCACTGTGTCGTCGTCGGAGCGCCTCGCCGCCTACCTGGCGGAGGAGCTGTCAGCGGACGAGCGTCGCGCCCTCGAGGCCGACCTCGCCGCTGACCCCCGGCTGCGCGCCGAGCTGGACGCGATGCGACGCGCGGACGCCGCTCTGTCCGCACTGACGCCGAGCGCGCTGCCGGACGGAGCACGGCAACGGCTCCTGACGACGCTCGGTGCGACCTTCGACGACGAACTCGGCGGTGCCGGTGCGACCGGTCCGGTGCCGGGAGACGAGCTGGCCGAACGTCGTCGTCGGTCCCCACGACGCACCTGGCTGACCGCAGCCGGCGGGGTCGCCGCCGCCGTGATCGCCGCCGCGATCGTGGTCCCGAACCTCACCTTCAGCGGCGACGACTCCGGTGAGGCGGCGATGGACAGCGGCGCCGACACGATGATGGCCGAGAGCGACGACAGCGCCGCCGGCACCGCGTCCGCGCTGCTCGCCGGACCCGTCCTCACCGGGGGTGACCGCGAGCTCGACCCGGGGACGGCCGACGAGCTGCTGGCGTCCCCCGAGCTCGAGAGCGTCGCGTCGCGCGGGCTGACGCCGGAGGACGCCGCGATGCTCGGCATCGACTGGGCGCTCGCGCTCGGCGGCGGGCTCGGCGCGGGAGGGGACGCATCGCCGTTCGCGACCCCGGAGGACGACGAAGCCTCGGACGAGGACGCTCAGCTCGAGGAGGCGCCCGCGGAGGAGGCCTTCTCGGACACCGCGCGAGCAGGCGCCGAGCTTCGGGTCGGCCCCGAGGTGGACGACGCTGGTCGCGCCGACGTCGCCCGCTGCCTCGACACCCTGCTCGCGACCGGCGACCTCGCCATCCCGGTGACGGCCGAGCTGGTGACCTTCGACGGCGAACCGGCGATCGCCTTCGGCCTGGTCGGCCTCGACGCCGACGGCGAGGTGGCGCGCCGCGAGGTGTGGGTCCTGGCGCGCGACAGCTGCGACGTGCGCTACTTCGGCCAGCGTTGAGCGGCGCGGCCCGCCCGTGCGCCCTTCGGGGGCGGGCGGCGGTCTCGGAGACCGGACCGAGTGATCAGCGGCGGCGGACCACGATCCAGCCGCCGTACATCGCGGCGGGCCACGCCAGCAGCAGCATCCCGATCTCGGGGCGACCCGCTGCGACCAGACCCACCGCTGCGGTCGCGCCGGCGAAGGCCATGGCAAGCGCCCGGATGAGCGGCGTCGACACCTCCTCGGCACCCCAGAACACGGCACGGGCCACGCCCCACCCGATGGCCCCGGAGCTGAGCAGGAACAGGGTCCCCTGCTGCAGGATCGGGCCGAGCAGCAGCCCCCCGACCGCGGCGGCGAACACCCCGACGGCCACGGCGCGAGCGATGATCGTCGCGGACGGTCCCTCCGCGGACCGGCTGGAGCTGGCCGCGCCATCGGTACCGCTGGATGCCATCCCCGGGAGCCGGCGGGTCCGCTGACCAGCCGCCTGCGCCGCGGCCTCGCTGGCGGCGCCACGCGATCCGGCGCACCCGGGGCACTGGTAGCCGACGGGTGCCTCGACCCAGCAGTCCGGGCAGATCGCGGTCTCGCACGCCGAGCAGCGCAGACGCGTCTCGGTGTCGGGGTGACGGGAGCAGGGGAAGGCATCCATCCTCCGAGGGTAGGTGCCCGGTCAGGCCCACGTGCCGGCTCGACCCTCGGACCGGCCGCCGGGGGACCGACGGGAATGTCCGTGGAGGTGGTCTCGTTACCCTGCCCGCGGCTCGACCGCGCCCCCCGCCCGACACTCCCGAGGAACCCGCCGTGGACGTCACCGACCGTGTGCACGACGTCGTCATCATCGGCTCCGGCCCCGCCGGATTGACCGCCGCCGTCTACGCCGCCCGCGGCAACCTCGAACCGTTGCTGATCGAGGGCGTCTTCGAGGGGGGGCCGACCGGCGGGCAGCTGACGCTGACCACCGACGTCGAGAACTTCCCCGGCTTCCCCGACGGCATCACCGGGACCGAACTGATCATGGGCATGCGCGCCCAGGCCGAACGCTTCGGGACCAGCTTCATCACCGAGGACGTGACCTCCGTGGACCTGTCGGGGGCGCTCAAGACCCTCACCACCGCGTCCGGGACCACCATCACGGCCCGGTCGATCATCATCGCGACCGGTGCCAAGCCCCGCCGGCTCGAGGTCCCCGGCGAGGCCGAGCTGTGGGGCTCGGGTGTCTCCGCGTGTGCCACCTGCGACGGCTTCTTCTTCAAGGAGAAGCACGTGGTGATCATCGGCGGGGGTGACTCGGCGATGGAGGAGGCGATGTTCCTGACCAAGTTCGCCTCGAAGGTGTCGGTCATCCACCGCCGCGAGTCGCTCCGCGCGTCCAAGATCATGCAGGAACGGGCGTTCAAGAACGAGCGGATCGAGTTCATCTGGAACGCCGAGGTGACCGAGATCCACGGCGCCGACGGGCAGGTCGCCTCGTTGACGCTGCGCGACACCACCAGCGGCGACACCCGGGACTTCGCCTGCCAGGGCCTGTTCCTGGCCATCGGCCACATCCCCAACACCTCCCTGTTCGAGGGCGTGCTCGACACCGACGACGAGGGCTACCTGCTGGTCGAGCAGCCCTCCACACGGACCAACGTCCCCGGCGTGTTCGCCAGCGGCGACGTGATGGACCACGAGTACCGTCAGGCCATCACGGCCGCCGGCACCGGGTGCCGCGCCGCGATCGACGCCGAACGGTGGCTGGCCGAGAACACCGCCGTCGCGCCCGACGACCCGCGCTGAGCAGCCGTCGCGGGGCGCCCGTCGCTGAGCGACCACGGGACGGAGCCAGACCCGGCCCGCACGGCCACCTGCCGCCGCCGCTGGACCGGAATACGGTCCACCACCCTCGCGTTCACCCCGCGACGAACCTCCCATCCTGACCCCCGTCCCGACCCACCTGAACGAGGAGCACCGCATGGGCGCAACGCCCGTCACCGACGCCGACTGGACCAACGAGGTCCTCGAATCCGACAAGCCGGTCCTGGTCGACTTCTGGGCCGAGTGGTGTGGCCCGTGCCGGATGGTCGGTCCCATCGTGGACGAGATCGCCGACGAGAACGGCGACAAGATCAAGGTCCTCAAGCTCAACGTGGACGAGAACCCGAACACCGCCCGCGAGTACGGCGTGATGTCGATCCCGACGCTGCTGGTCTTCAAGGGCGGCCAGCCCGAGAAGCGCATCGTGGGTGCCAAGGCCAAGTCCGCCCTGATGGGTGACCTCGCCGACTACGTCGCCTGAACGAGCCGGCACCCCGCACCACCGCGAGCCCCGGCCACGCGCCGGGGCTCTCGCGTGCCGCCTGCCCCGCTGATCCCACCAGCCCCGGAGGACCGCCGTGGAGGCCACCACCGTCTACGAGCTGATCGGTTACCTCGCGTCGGCGCTGATCGTGATCAGCCTGCTGATGAGCTCGATCCTGCGGTTGCGGATCATCGGGCTGTTCGGCGCGATCTCGTTCACCACCTACGGGCTGCTCATCAACGCGTACCCGATCGCGATCGCCAACGGCGCGATCATCTTCATCCACATCTTCCATCTGACGCGCATGCTGCGTGAGCGCGCCAGCGAGGAGTACTTCGAGGTCTTCGAGGTGCCCGCGACCTCACCGATCCTGCGACGGTTCGTGGACTTCCACCTCGACGACGTCCACCGGTTCCAGCCGGACTTCCCCGGGGTGCGGGGCGATGAGCTCGCGCTGCTGATCCTCCGCGACGCCATCCCCGCCGGTGCCGTGCTGGCCGAGGTGGACGCCGACGGCGCGCACGTGATCCTCGACTACGTGGTCCCCGCGCATCGCGACCTGCGCCCCGGACGGTTCCTGTGGATCGAGTCGGACGCCTTCACCTCGCGCGGGGTGAACCGGGTCACCACCACGGCGCCGACCGAGGAGCACGCGCGCTACCTCAGCAGCGTCGGTTTCCAGCAGGAGGCCGACGGCGTGTGGGCCCGCGAGGAGACCCCCGCCCCGACGTGAGCCGGTGACGGGGGCCTGGTTCGCTCGGCGATCGTTCGCGTCCTCGGTTCGAGGCGCGGCCAGTTCGATCCGCCTCAGCCCTCGGTGTCGTCGGTGTCGTCGGTGTCGTCGGTGTCGTCGGCGGCGTCACCCTCGGTGCCGTCGGTGGTCGCTTCCTCGGACGGGTCGTCGGGGTCGGCCGGCGCCGGCGTCTGTTCGAGGTCGAGCGTGCCCTCGGCCTGGAGCCGGTCGGGGTCGATCACGATGGAGTCGATGATGGCGTCCACGTCGACGTCGGAGTCGGCGAGGACCTCGACGGCGATCGAGATGGCGTTGCCGTCGACCGTCGCGAAGATGCCGGTGGCCGTGGCCTCGCCGCCGGGAGCGGTCAGCTCCACGCGCGACGCTTCCTCGGCTCCCTCGATCTCGATGGGTTCAGGTTCGGAGCTGACCTCGGCCTGCCCGGCCTCGACCAGGGTGTCGATGCCGGCGAGCAGCTCGTCGACGCTCTGGCCGTCGAACTCGACGTTGACCGTCACGGCGCCGTTCTGGTCGTCGAGCGAGCCGACGTAGGCCGAACCGGTGGGGGTCGGCTGGGCCTGGAACGCGTCATCGTCGACCGGGGCATCCATGGTGATGCCGGGGACGACCTCGCCGTCGGTGAGGGTCTCGAAGCCAGCAGCTTCCGGCTGTTCGAGGTCCTCGCCTTCGGTGACCTCGTCCTCGGTGGCGTCGTCTTCGACCGTGCCATCGTCGGCGGGAGCTTCGATCTCCTCCTCGCCGTCGTCACCGCCGTCGTCACCGCCGTCGTCACCGCAGGCGGCGAGCCCGAGGGACAGGGCAGCGACCACGGCCACGCCGGCGCGAGCCCGCCCGACGGGTCGGGAGCGGGTGGTGCGGGTGCGTCGGAGCGACGCGATCATCAGGACCTCGGTGGTTCGGGAGCGGGCACGGGAGCACCCGGGGGTCCACTCCACGGTACGGAGCCTCAGACGGGCCGCGACCACGGCGGCCCCGGCCGGACGTCGGACGGTGGTTCAGGCCCTCACGGACCCGGGTTCGAAGCCGGTGAGGGCCTCTCCCGGGTCCGGGCCTCCCGCCGGTGCGCCGTCACGGCCGTGACAGCCGTCTCTGCCGTCGCTGCCGTCGCTGCCGTC
>NZ_JBBEBZ010000232.1:0-1590 GCF_040882075.1 Nitriliruptor sp. | reverse complement strand
AGCTCGCCGAGCGGCTGGAACGCCGCTGGTACGCCGACGACCACCTCGCCGGCATCTTCTACGTCCTGGTGCTCGCCGGCGGGGCTGCCACCGCGACCCGGATACTCGAACGCGCGCTGCCTGGACCAAGCCGGTTCGTGTTCTGCAGCCTGGTGACCGCGACCGCTCTCGGTGGGAGCAGTCTGGGATGTGCTGCGTCCCGGATGGAGATGTTGTTGCGCGGCGGAGGCCTCGAAGCCGCCCGTAGCCACCTCGGCTGGCTGTGCGGCCGTGACGCGACCCTGCTGGACGCCGACGGTCTGGCTCGGGCGACGATCGAGTCGGTGGCGGAGAACACCTCGGACGCGGTCGTGGGCACGCTGGTCTGGGGCGCCGCGTTCGGTCCGAGCGGGGTCGTCCTGCATCGTGCCGTGAACACGCTCGACGCGATGGTGGGCTACCGAAGTTCGCACTACCGGCGTTTCGGATGGGCGACCGCACGGCTCGACGACGCCGTGAATCTCCTACCGGCGCGGCTGACCGCGCTGCTGACGGTTGCCTGTGCCCCGATCGTCGGCGGCCGTCCCCGCGACGCCTGGCAGACGTGGCGACGCGACGCTGCCAGCCACCCCAGTCCGAACGCCGGACCGGTCGAGGCCGCGACCGCTGGGGCGCTGGGCGTGACCCTCGGCGGCGACATCAACCGCTACGCCGACCACCATGATGGACGCCCCGCCATGGGAGACGGACCGTCACCGACCGGCGCTGACATCCCACGTGCCGTGCGGTTGTCCGCCGCCGTGGGGTCGACCTCCTTGATACTCACCGTGGTGATCGCGTCGCTGTGTGGCCGTGTCGTTTCGATCAGTCGGCGCGGGGGCGGAGCATGAGCGGGGCGATGCTGGTCGCCGGCACCACCTCGGACGCGGGCAAGAGCGTCCTGGTCGCCGCCATCTGCCGGTGGCTGGCACGCGAGGGGGTGAAGGTCGCCCCGTTCAAAGCCCAGAACATGGCGTTGAACTCGGCCGTCACCGCTGACGGTGCCGAGATCGGTCGGGCACAGGCGGCCCAGGCCGCAGCGGCGATGGTTGAGCCCGAAGCGGCGATGAACCCCATCCTCATCAAGCCGACCGGTGATCGCCACAGCCAGGTCGTCGTCATGGGACGGCCGGCTTTCGAAGCCGGCGCACGCGACTACCACGAACACCGGCACACCCTGCAACCGATCGTGATGGACGCTCTCGCTGACCTACGCGCCCGGTTCGATGCCGTGATCTGCGAGGGAGCGGGCAGCCCGGCGGAGATCAACCTCCGTGCGCACGACCTGACCAACATGGGTCTCGCACGGGCCGCGGACCTCCCCGTGATCGTGATCGGGGACATCGATCGTGGCGGGGTGTTCGCAGCCCTGTACGGGACGATCGGATTGCTCGAACCCGCGGATCAGGCGCTGATCTCCGGGACGGTCATCAACCGGTTCCGCGGTGACGCCGGCGTCCTCGCACCGGGACTCACCCAGCTCGAGCAGCTGATCGGCCGTCCGAATCTTGGGGTGTTGCCCCACGTCGACGGGCTCTGGCTCGACGCCGAGGACTCACTGGCGATGGACCG
>NZ_JBBEBZ010000231.1:0-9648 GCF_040882075.1 Nitriliruptor sp. | reverse complement strand
AGGACGACTTCATCGCCCTGATGCCGGGCGGCGAGGTGCACACCAGCGAGGCGGGGTGTTTCGCCAAGACCGTCGGGCTCGACCCCGACGACGAACCCACCATCCACGGGGGCGCGACGTCGCCGCACGCGTGGCTCGAGTCGGTCGCGGTCGACGAGGACGGCAAGGTCGACTTCTCCGACACCAGCTACACCGCCAACGGACGCTGCACCTTCGGGCTCGACGACATCCGCCACCGCGACCCGGCGGACCTGCCGAAAGCCAAGTACCTGTTCATCCTGAACCGCAACGAGAACATCATCCCGGCGGTCGCCAAGCTCAAGCCCGACCAGGCCGCGTACTACTTCATGCTCGGCGAGACCAAGGGCACCTCGGCGGGCGGGGCTGCTGAGGCTGGCAAGAGCCTGCGCGTCCCGGGGACCAACCCGTTCTGGTTCGAGAACGACGCCTCGCAGGCCAACCGGCTGCTCGAACTGCTCGAGACCAGCGAGCTCGAGGTCTACCTGCTGTCGACCGGCCGCGTCGGTGGGCCGGAGTCGGAGGAGGGGTCCAAGAAGGTCAAGATCCCGCACTCGGCTGCCGTGCAGAAGGGCATCGTCGAGGGGACGATCGAGTGGGTCGAGGACCCGGACTTCGGCTACCTCGTGGCCGAGTCGATCCCGGACTTCGACGACCCGGAGCTGCTGCAGCCCCGCAAGCTCTACGAGCGGCAGGGTCGCCAGGACGAGTACCAGCAGATCGTCGACCGGCTCCACACCGAACGGGCCGAGTACCTCGATGGCTACGAGGGCCTCGACGAGCGGGTCAAGCGCGCCAGCTGACGCGGCACGGACCACCGGTGAGGGACCGCTGCGGCGGTCCATCAGCCGTGTGTAGCTCGGGTGGGGACCCGTTCGAAGTCGGGTGGCGTGCTGGCGAACCAGCTCTCGAGCTCGGCGTGCACCTGCTCCGGGGTCGGCGGCGCGGGCGGGGCCGGTGGCGTGGGTACGGAGGCCGCAGCTGCGGCGACCGAGGCCACGGGTGGTGCCGGTGGCGTCCACGCTCGCGGTTGGGCGGGTGGTGTCGGTGGCGCGGGCCGGGCCGGTGGCGCGAGTGGTGGCGGAGGGGCGGGGACAGCGGACGGTGTCGGGCGCGAGGTGTCGCGCTGGGGGGTCGGGGCCGGTTCCTCCGGGATCTGGATCGCCTCGTCGCCCGCGGCCGTGGCGGCGCGGTAGCGGTAGACGGTCGCGTCGCCCTCGACGATGAAGGTCTCGGGCTCGGGGGGACCGGGACGGTGGTGGAGGACCGGGCGGTCGATCCGGCCGGCCAGCTCGACGAGCGTCGACACGTCGCGGACGTCGACGATGCCGTAGCCAGCCGGGGTCGTGACGGCGTCCACCTCGACCAGGCGACGGCCGTAGCGAGCCCGGGTGCGTGCAGCCTCGTCGAACCCACGCTGGCGGGCGGCGCCGGTCAGACCGGTCAGCAGGGCGAACAGCGCCACGCCGAGTCCGATCGATGCAGCGGTCCGGGCGTGGTCGACCGACAGGCTGCGTCCCGCGAGGGTGAGCTGCGCGGGTTCGGCGTCGGGCAGCGTGACCGTGTCGTCCTCGGTTCGGGCGATGCCGGGGATCGGCGCGCTATCGGTCTCCGGGGTGGTGCTCGTGCCGGTGCCGGTGCCGGTGCCGGTGCTCGTGCTGTTGTTCGTGTCGGTGCCGGCAGCCGTGGGGTCCGAGGTGGGGTCGGCTGACTCGGTACCGGCGCCCGCCGCGGTCGCGTCGCGGAGCACGAGTCGGTTGGCGTCGAGTTGGAACGCGAGCTCAGGGGTGAAGGCGGAGGTGTGCGCGGTGCCTCGGACCGAGCCGGCGACGGTGATCTCGGCGGCGACGGTGATCGTCGCGCTCCCTCCGCCGACGCCGGTCTCGTCCGCGACGCGGGTGAGGGTGCGGCGCAGCTCGGGGATGGTCAGGTGACCAGCGAGCGTGAGCCGCCCGCCGTCGAACGAGTTCGCCGTTCCGAGGGGTGAGCGCTGCGACCAGCCCGAACCGTCGGCGAGGTCGAGCCACAGCTGGCCCGTCGCCGAGGGGTTGCCGAGGCCGTCGACGGCGTAGGTGAAGGCGAGGTCGAGCTCGTCGACCTGGCGGAGGAACACCGGGTCGCCGGTGATCAGCCGACCGTCGGGGTAGACCAGGCTCGGCTCTGCGTTGGCGGTGTAGGTGAACTCGCCGCGGTGGGTGTAGACGACGTCGCCGCTGGTGGTCAGCGGACGCGTGAACGCGGTCGCGGCGAGCGCGACGGAGAGGAGCCCGACGACCGCGGCGGTGGCCGCAGCGCGCGACGGCCAGCCGGTCCAGGTGAGTCGGCGGGCAGGGGTCTCCGATGGCGCGTCTGTGCGTGATGGTCCTGGCGAGGCGCCGCCGGAGGCAACGCGCGCGGCCCCGTCGAGCGGTGCCGCGTCTGTGCGTGATGGTCCTGGCGAGGCGCCGCCGGAGGCAACGGGCGCGGCCCCGTCGAGCGGTGCCGCGGAGGGCGTTGCCTCCACCGAGCGCCGACGCCGGAAGCCTGCGATCAGGCCCGCCGACTTGCTGGTCGAGTCGGAGGTGGTGGGCTCGGTGGAGCCGCGGCGACGGGGAGTGGAGATCACGATCGGGGTTCCGGTCGTCGAGGAGGGGCGCCGCGCGCGGCGGCGGGAGAGCTTGCGGCCGCCGCTGAAGGCGAGTGCGGCGAGGGCGGTGACGGCGGTGGCCCGGACGGGAGTTGGGACCTCGAGGATCCGGCCGGCCCGGGGGACGTGGAACCGCGGCGTCCCGAGGATGTCGGCGTCGGTCGGGCGGTCCTGGTCGAGCCAGTCGTTGTTGTCACCCTGGGTGATGAACCCGTCGGCGTCCTCGTCGACGATCCGGTGGAGCACGACCGTGTCGAGGAGCTCGCTGCGGTAGGCGATGACGTCACCGACGCGGTGGTCGGCAGCGCGGGTGATCACGACGAGGTCTGACGCGCTGTAGGTCGGCTCCATGCTCTCGCCGTGCGTGCTGACGTAGGTCGCGCGGCCACCGAGCTGTGCGGGGCCGAACTGGAGCCAGGCGACAGCCAGCACGAGGATCAGGACCACGCTGCTGATCGAACGTCGTGCACCCACGGTTCTCACCCCCTCGGAGCGGACGGCCCGGCTGGTCGATCCCAGCCGGGCTGTCGCTGCTGACGTCACTGCTCGATCAGAGCGGCGACTAGGAGACCGCGACCGCGAAGTTGGCGGCGCCCGCGGTCGCCACGTCGGTGTAGGAGCAGTCCGCCTCGGTCGGAGCCAGCTCGGTGACCGTGCAGTTGACCAGCGCCGAGTCGAAGCCTGCGTCGACCGTGCGGCCGAATTGGGTTTCTGAGAAGACGAGCTTGGTCGACGCGATCTGGCTCCCGTTGGCGCTCAGCGTGTGGCCGACCGAGGTGACGGTCGCACCCGTGACCGCGACCGTGCCGTAGCCCGCGACGTTCGGGCCCTCGATGGTGTTGCTGGCGGTGAAGGCGGAACCGGCGAAGAGGAGCGTCACGGCCGCGGTGCCGAGCACGAGACGCTTGGAGAGGTTGGTAGGCATGGAGGTTTCTCTCTGATCGGTGGGTGGATGCCGGCTGACCGGGTGGATCCCGTGGTTCTCGCGCCTCCACCTGGTGGTGGGTTCGCCGTGCCGGACACCCCTGGTCAACGGCGTTCCGGGTCGACATGAGGACTCGTGACCACGCCACCGCTAGTCACCCGTGGACACCGCGCCGGATGGTCGGCACACGCAGCGGCAGCCCCCGTCGAACACGAGGAACACCCCCGACGAGAGACCGTCGGGGGTGCGGTGGAGGCCCGGAACGGGAGATCGCGCGCGAGGCGTGCGGGTGGTCAGGCGATCAAGAGGCCGGCCGGCACGGCCGTCAGCTCCGGTTGGGTGGCAGCCTCGTCGGGGCGTGAGGTGACGCTGGAGACCGTCCCCGCGGGGCCGAGGGCGAGGACGTCACTCGCGCCGCCCACACGGGAGATCGCGTCCTGCGCCAGAATCAGCAGCGAGGTGTCGATCGGCAACCGGTCGCCGATGTCTCCGAGCTGGGTCTCCAGCATCGCCAGCGCGAGGCTCGCGATGGTGTTGGCGTTCCGGACCTCGTGAACCGTCACCTTGGCGAGCTCGCGCCACGCGGCCAGGGACACCGCGTCGCGCTGCATCCGCGCGATGGACAGCTCACGTGCTTGGCGGCTGCGTAGCTCCGGCGCCGGTTCGGCGGGGACGACCCGATCGTGTTCGCGGCACAGGCGCTCGAAGGCGGTGACGTCGGCGGTCCCTCCGACCGTGGACAGCGCGTAGGTGCAGGTGACCTGCACGTCCCGATCCCGACCGAGGTCGCCGCATCGCTCCTCGAGATCGAGCGCCGCGGTGACGTGACCGCGCTCCCACAGCTGCCCACCCAGTTCGCTGTGCACACGGATCGGTCGGCCGTCGGTCCCCGCCTGGAACGTCGACGCGAGCCGGTCCACGAGGTGGAACGGATCGACGCGACCATCGACCAGCAGCGATCCGATGAGCGCATCAACGTCGACGGCGCACAGCCGGCCGTCACGGACCGCTGCGGCGACGTCGACACCCGCAGCGGACATCGCCGCCGAGAGCGCCCGACGCCGGGTGTCGGTCACGATGAGGACCACCACCTCGTCGTCCGCCAAGGCGCTGGCAAGTTCGGTGGCCACGTCGTGGACGAGCACCTGCTCGTCGAGGTGCAGGACGAGTCGGTGCTCGGGGCGCGCCGTGGTGGGCAGGTACCGGGCGTCGTCGACGGCCAGGAGTTGACGCAGCTGCTCGGCCGGCAGCGGTTTGACGAGCACGAAGCCCTGAGCGAGGTCGCACCCGAGGCCGGCCATCCGCGCGCACTGGTCGCCGGTCTCGATGCCCTCCGCGACGACGCTCATCCCGAGCGCGTGGGCGAGATCGACGATGGCGCGGATGACGTCGGATCCGGCCGTGTCGATGGTGAGCGACCGGTCGAGCTTGCACATCTGAAACGGCAGCTCGCGGAGGCGGGCGAAGGAGGTGTGACCGGCACCAAAGTCGTCCAGCGCGATGCGGACGCCGAGGGAGACGAGGGCGTCGAGGGTGCGACGGACCGCGTCGAGGTCCGCCATCTCGTGCTCGGTCACCTCGATGTAGACGTCCTCGGGACGGACCCCGTGACGACGGCACGCGTCACCGACGATGTCGGCCAGGTCA
This sequence comes from Nitriliruptor sp., assembly GCF_040882075.1. Lineage (NCBI taxonomy): Bacteria > Bacillati > Actinomycetota > Nitriliruptoria > Nitriliruptorales > Nitriliruptoraceae > Nitriliruptor > Nitriliruptor sp. The sequence continues at coordinate 4,432 of NZ_JBBEBZ010000231.1, read as the reverse complement.
TCGGAGACGAGCTGGCTCGGTGCCGTGTTGATGGTGACGAAGAGGTGGCCGGGCCACCGAGCCTGCTCGGCGATGGCCGTGTCGATGATCCAGCGGCCGAGCTGCTCCATCGTGCCGTTGCGCTCGGCGTCCGCGAGGATCTCGGCGGGCCCGAGGATCCCGGCATCCGGGTGCACCCAGCGCAGCAGCGCCTCCGCCCCGACGATGCGGCCGGAACTCTGCGACACGACGGGCTGGTAGTGCAGCTCCAGCTGTCCCTGTCGGAGCGCAGCAGCGGACATCCCGTCGTACGACACGGTGGATCCCATCGTGGGGCGCGGCCAGCGGGGTTTCGGCGACCATTCCCCCTAGCATCGGTCACGCTCCGTGAAGTAACAGTGACGGAACGTCACGCGTACGTGGACGTTCCGTCCGTCCGTTCGGCCCGGAGTTCCGCCCGAACGGCCGCTGGATGGGACGTGTCCGCGGCCCGCAGGGTCCCCGCTCCCCCCAGGAAGGGGTCCTCCTTGCTGCAACGAAGTACCGTGATGGCGTGGCTGGCGTTGACGACAGCCACGGCGGGACCGGACGGCTCGTCCACCGACCCGCTGGTCCTGCTCGAGCAGTGCCCGCTGCCGGTCGCGGTCATCGACCTCGCCGAGGGCACGCTCGTGCGAGCGAACCCGTCGTTCGCCGAGGTGTTCGGTATCGAGGGTCCGTCGGTCGGGACCCCGCTGCGGTCCCTGGCCCCCGACGAGGTGGACCTCGGGTCCGTCTTCACGTCGCTCCGCGAGGGCGGGATCGACTCGTTCGAGGCGCGGCGGGTCCTGCAGCGCCTCGACGGTTCCCTCCTCCCGTCGACCAGTTGGGTCACGATCCTCGACGACCAGCAGCGACAGCGTGCGCTGTGGGTGCTGGTCACCGACGATGTCGACCTGGAACCGGTCCCGCTGCCGTCCCGCTCGCGGTGGCCCCGCGCTGTCGAAGGTGTGATCATCGGCGTCCTCGACGAGGGCCTGCGGGTCGCCCAGGTCAGCCAGAGCGTCGAACGCAGTCTCGGGTTCGCGCGCGCGGAGGTGATCGGTCACGCCGCGACCTGGTTCGTCCACCGCGAGGACGTGCCGGTCCTGCTCGGATCGATCGCGCACGCGCTGGCCGAGCGTGGTGGGGTCGCCACGCAGCTCAGGATCCGTGACCGCGACAACCGGTGGCGGCGGATGCACGTCACGTTCGTCCCGCTCGCCAGCGACGAGCTCCAGATCGGGTACACCCTCGTCCCGGTCATCGCCACCGAGCCGAGCGTGACCGCCCGGCTGCAGGGCCTCGAACAACGTCTGCGGCGCATCGCCGGCGAGGTCGAGGCGTCCGGTGTCCCGATCGGCTCCGGGATCACCGGTGGCGACGGTGACACGGGGGCGGTCTCGGCGCGGGAGATGCCGCAGCTGGCCGACCTGACCCCTCGCCAGTGGGAGGTGCTCGATCGTCTGTGCCGGGGTGAACGCGTCCCCGGCATCGCTCGGCGGTTGTTCCTGTCGCCGTCGACCGTGCGCAACCACCTCACCGCGATCTACCGCCGGCTCGGCGTCAACTCCCAGGAGGAGCTGCTCGAGATCCTACGGAACCCACCCGAAGGGCCCAACTGACCTGCACCGGGCGTTCCTTGGGGAGCGAGGTTTCACAGGACGTCGAGGTCGTTGTGGGTGCGACCCTCGGGGTCGAGCTGGGCGTAACCGGGGCCGCGGTCGAAGAACGCCACCACCTCGCCGCGTTCCTCCCGTAGCTCGTCGCGACGGCGGGCGGTGGCGTCGTGGTCCACGACCAACGTGTCGAGGTCGAGCGGTGCCACCTCGATGCCTTCGGCGCGTGGCGTCGCGTCGTCGTCGGGCGGCTCGGCGTGTCTGGAGCGTGCCACCTCGGAGCCGTCACCGGTGAGCACGACGCCGTAGTCGCGGTCGGCTGCGGTGATCGAGACCTTGCCCCAGGCGACGTCGCGGAGGACCGCGTCGACATCGCGCTCGAGCGGGTCGCCCCAGCCGCCTCCACCGGTGGTGCGGATGCGGATCACCTCGCCGGCCTTGACGGGTTCGTCGTCGACGAGGCCCTCCATCTCGCGCTCGTTCGGGCCACCCGGGTCGATCGTCACGCGGAACGGCGAACCGGCCTTGCCGCCCTTGACGCCCCAGCACGACAGGATCGATCGGTCCGCGATGGACATGAAGTAGGCGTCCTCGAGCATGCGGATCTGCTTGTCGTAGCCGAGACCGCCGCGGTGCTTGCCCGCGCCGCCGGAGTCCTGCGCGAGCCCCAGAGACTCGACGCGGAACGGGAACCGCGATTCGGTGAACTCGGTCGGCAGGTTCCGCGAGTCGGGGACGACGTGGATGGTGTCCTCGCCGTCGCCGTGGGGCCGGCCGCCGGAGCCGCCGCCGAGCACCTCGCGCATCAGGTAGCTCGTGCCGTCGGCGCGGGTGCCGTAGACGCCGGTGTAACGGATCGTCTCCTGGTCGGCCGGCATGTCCCCGTCGACCGCCTTGGCGAGCACCCCGGACAGGACGCCGAGGAGACGCAGGATCACGAACGTCCGCGCGTTGGTCGGTGCGGGGAAGATCGGGGTGAGCAGCGTGCCGGGGGGCGGGAAGCGCATCTCGATCAGATCGACGATGCCCTCGTTCACGTCGAGTTCCGCCATCCGCTCCGGGGTCTCGGCGAGGTTGCGGAGGACCGGCGCGAGCCACTTCTTGAGGAAGTTGCCGTCGGCCCGGTCGGCGACGTGGTTGATCGGCCCCTTGGCCTGCGGCGAGGTGCCGGTGAAGTCGATGATGAGCCGGGCGTCGTCGCCGGCGCCACCCTCCTTGGTGAGGGTGATGCGCTGGCGGTGCAGCTTCGGTTCGTCGACGCCGTCGTGCTCGGCGTAGTCCTCCCACACGTAGGTGCCGTCGGGGATGCGCGGCAGGATCTCGCGCCGGTAGGTGTCGGTGTTGTTGGAGACGATGGCGTCGAAGCACGATTCGACGGTCGCGACCCCGTAGCGCTCGAACAGCTCACCGAGGCGGCGGGCCCCCATCAAGCAGGCCGAGCACTCCGCGTCGAGGTCACCGGCCAGCGACTCCGGCATCCGCGAGTTGCGGGTCATGATCGTCAGCGCCGCCTGGTTGGGCACGCCCTGGTCCCACAGCTTGATGGGCGGGACCATCAGGCCTTCCTCGTAGACGCTCGTGGCGCCCGACGGCATCGATCCGGGCACGCACCCACCGATGTCGTCGTGGTGGCCGAAGGCCTGCACGAAGCCGACGACCTGCGGGTCGGTGATGACCGGTTCGCCGGTGGCGACGTCGACCGCCGGCTCGGTGTCCTCACGACGGGCGAAGACCGGCACGGTGACGCACAGGTCGGGGAGGTGGCCGATGCCACCCTCGGAGAGGTAGACGTCGTTGTGGAAGTACACGTCGCCCGGACGCATGGTGTCGATCGGGAAGTCGCGGACCACCGGCTGCACCAGCGCCGAGTAGGACCGGCCCGTGAGCTTGCGCATCCCGGCGTCGTAGATGCCGGCGCGGTAGTCGTGGGCGTCGCGGATCATCGGCGAACGCGAGGTCCGGCCGATCGCGTCCTCGACCTCCTTCTCGATGGACGCCAGGGTGCCCTGGACGATCTCGAGGACGATGAGGTCGATGGCGCTCACGCGGCACCTCCAGCGGTCGCGCCGCCGTCTCGGCCGGCGTTCTGGTCCGAGGTGACGATGAGGTTGGCGAGCTCGTCGACGCGGGCCGTGAACCCCGGGTGGAGCGGGACCGTCGAGCCGAACTCCTCGATGATCGCCGGTCCCGTGATCACGTCACCGGCGAGGAGCCGCTCGCGGGCGTACAGCGGCGTCTCCACCGGCTCCCCCTCGAAGGTCACGGGACGGGTCCCGGTCCGGGCGCGCGACGGGTCACCGTCGCCGTTCCCGAGGCGCCGCAGTTGCGGCCGGGCGATGGGTCCGATGCCGGACACGCGCAGGTTCACCCACTCGACCGGGTGCTGGTGACCCCCGCCTCCGCCGAAGCTGGCCGGCGCTTCATGGTCGTCAGCTGGGAGCTGGCCAGCAGGTTCGGAGCGGCGTGCTCCCTCTGGCGGTTGCCTGTAGCAGTAGCCGTACAGCCGCTCGTGTTCGTCGTGGAAGGCGTCGACCACCGCCTGGGTGAAGGCGACGTCGATGGGGCCGTCCGGGGCGGGGACGCGGACCTCGAAGGCTTGGCCGTCGTAACGGAGGTCGGCGGTGCGCACGAAGCGGTGATCCTCGGGGGCGAACCCCTCGCGGTCGAGCGCGGCGGCGGCCCGGGTCTCGAGCGCGCGGTAGATGGCGTGCAGCTCGTCGCGGTCGAGCTCGTCGCTGCGGACCACGTGGGTCTGGACGAAGTCGTTCTTGACGTCGACGGTCAGCAGCCCGAAGGCGGACAGGTTGCCCGGGTCG
>NZ_JBBEBZ010000230.1:0-9861 GCF_040882075.1 Nitriliruptor sp. | reverse complement strand
GCCCGGCCGACCGGCCCGGCCCCCTGGACGGGCTTCAGCTGACCTCACGGCCCACCGGCCTGGACCGCCGGACGGGTCTCAGTCGACCCCGTGGCCGACGATCACGACCGGGCACGGGGCGTGCGTGGCCACCTGCTGGCTGACGGAGCCGAGCAGCAGGCCCTTGAACCCACCTCGCCCACGGCTACCGATGATCACCATGGCGGCGTCGGCGGCCTCGTGACACAGCACCCCCGCCGCGCCACCCGAGCGCGCGATCCTGATGACCGGGATGCCATCGAAGCCGCCCACCTCCTCGAGCTGGTCGTCGATGACGGCGTACGCCGACGCCTCGAGGTCCTCGTCGGACGGCAGGGCGGCGATGGCCGGCAGCACCGCGACCTCCGGCGTCGGGTAGGCGTGCACGACCTCCAGGGTCGCGCCGTGCACCTGTGCCTCGTCCCGGGCCCACCGCAGGGCGCGGCGAGCGTGCTCGGACGAGTCGATCCCGACGACGATGCGGGTGACGGTTCGTTCCGTGGTGGCGACCATGGCGGGCTCCTCCGGGGGGTTCAGCCCCGAGCGTGCCGTGCTCACACGGCCCGCGACAGGGGCCTCGGGCCCGAACGCGCGGGACCTACGACCATCCGCCCGGTCGCCACCTAGGCTCCTGCCGGATCGAGCCACCACGCCCGAGGGAGGGATGCGTGCGCTACCCCGAGCGGTTGCTGACGGAGGACGAGGAGATCGTCCGCCAGTTCCGGCCGCACTGGCGCGTGCTCCTGCCGGCGTTGGCCTGGGCGATGCTGCTCACCGCCGCCGTCACGGTCGGGTTCTTCGCGTCGGAACCGCCCGTGCCGTGGGTGGTCCTCGCGGTGGCCGTGGTGCTGTGGCTGGCGATCGCGGGGCGAGCGGTCCTCAACTACTGGTTCACCAACTACGTCCTCACGACGGAACGGATCATCGTGCGGCGCGGGATGATCGCGCGCAGCGGCACCGAGATCCCGCTCGAGAACATCAACAACGTGCTGTTCTCGCAGTCGGTGGTCGAGCGGTTGCTCGGGTACGGCGACGTGCTGCTCGAGTCGGCGGGGACCCAGGGCCAGAGCCGCCTGGCCGACATCCCGGACCCCGAGCACTTCCAGTCCCAGGTCTACCGCGTCCGGGAGGCTCGCTCGCTCGCGATGCGACACGGACCCGGGCCCGCCGGCGAGGCTGCGGGGGACGTGGTCTCGCAGCTCGAACGGCTCGCGGATCTGCGTGAGCGCGGACACCTCAGCGACGAGGAGTTCGAGACCAAGAAGCGGCACCTGCTCGAGGGCTGACCGGACCGGCCGGACCGGCCGGGCCGCGCACCCGGGGGTCAGACCTTCGAGGGGGAGCCCTCGTCGACCCGCAGGGGGCTCAGGCCGGTGACGATCGCGCCGGTGAGCTCACCGTTGCGACGGGTCAGCGCGTCGCACGCCTCGCTCGAGCCACCCCGGCTGCGCAGCGCCCGGAGCTCGCGCAGGTTGCGGTCGCGTTCGCGCGTCGCTGCGCGCAGGCAAGCGTTCGAGCAGCACGGGGCAGCCGGCGAGGGACCGCTGCACATCAGACAGGTGTCGGGGTTCGCGGCCAACGGTCGATCTCCTGGTGGAGGGGCCCACGACGAACGCCGGCACCCTCCCGTGGTCGGAAGGACCAGGAGCGCCGGCTCGACCCCCGTCTTTCGGACACTGTACCGACCCAGGACGGGAGCACAACCGTGATCCGGCCAGCCCGATCGGATGACGCGTGCGCCCGCCTCAGCCGGCGTCGCCCCCACGTCCGCGCTTGCCGACCGCACCCACCAGCGCGGCTGCGATCAGCACGACCGCGGCGATGATCAGCAGCCACCGGAGCGCATCGAGCAGGAAGCTGACGATCGCCAGCACGACCGCCAGGACGAGGAGCGCTCCAACGATGCCTGCGATGTTCTTCACGTGGTGGCCCCTCGGTATCGGATCACGACCCTAGGCGCCGCACGCGGCAACGGCAGGGTGATCGCGGCCGACCGGGCGTGGACCGACGCACCACGAGCGCGGGGGTCACACGTTGCGTCGGTACTGGCCGCCGACCTCGAACAGGGCGTCGGTGATCTGCCCCAGCGAGCAGTGGCGGACCGCGTCCATGAGCACGTCGAACACGTTGCCGCCGGACGTCGCCGCCTCCTGGAGCCGGGCGAGCTGGCGTGCGCCCTCGTCGGCGTGGTCGGTGCGGAACGACTGGACCCGTTCGAGCTGGCCGCGCTTCTCGTCCTCGGTCGCGCGCATCAGCTCGACGGTCGCGTCCGGGTCACCGTCAGCGCCCTCGCGGAGGAAGGTGTTGACGCCGATGATCGGCAGGGAGCCGTCGTGCTTGCGGTGCTCGTAGCGCATCGATTCGTCCTGGATGCGCCCGCGCTGGTAGCCGGTCTCCATCGCGCCGAGGACACCCCCGCGGTCCGAGATCCGGTCGAACTCCGCCAGGACGGCCTCCTCGACGAGGTCGGTCAGATCGTCGACGATCGCCGCACCCTGCAGGGGGTTCTCGTTCTTGGCCAGGCCCCACTCCTGGTCGATGATCATCTGGATCGCCAGCGCCCGCCGGACCGACGACTCGGTCGGTGTGGTCACCGCCTCGTCGTAGGCGTTGGTGTGCAGCGAGTTGGTGTTGTCGTAGATCGCGCAGACGGCCTGCAGCGTCGTGCGGATGTCGTTGAAGTCCATCTCCTGGGCGTGCAGGGACCGGCCCGAGGTCTGGACGTGGTACTTGAGCTTCTGGCTGCGCTCGTTCGCACCGTAGAGGTCGCGCATGGCGACGGCCCAGATGCGCCGAGCGACACGACCCATCACGGTGTACTCGGCGTCCATCCCGTTGGAGAAGAAGAACGAGAAGTTCGGCGCGAAGTCGTCGACGTCCATCCCCCGGGCCTTGTACGCCTCGGCGTAGGTGAAGCCGTTGGCGAGCGTGAAGGCGAGCTGGGAGATGGGGTTCGCCCCCGCCTCAGCGATGTGGTACCCGCTGATCGAGACGCTGTAGAAGTTGCGCACCTCGTGCTCGATGAACCACTCCTGCACGTCGGCCATGCAGCGCAGCGCGAACTCGGTCGAGAAGATGCAGGTGTTCTGCCCCTGGTCCTCCTTGAGGATGTCGGCCTGCACCGTGCCGCGGACCTCGCGCAGCGCCCGGGCGCGGATGTCCTCGGCCTCCTCGGCGTCCGGCTCGCGACCCTCCTGCTCACAGAAGGCGTCGAGCTGCTGATCGATCGCCGTGTTGAGGAACATCGCCAGGACCGTCGGCGCCGGGCCGTTGATGGTCATCGACACCGAGGTGGTGGGCGAGCACAGGTCGAAGCCCGCGTACAGGGCCTTCGCGTCGTCGAGGGTGGCGACCGACACCCCCGAGGTGCCCACCTTCCCGTAGACGTCGGGACGCTCCGCCGGGTCACGGCCGTAGAGGGTCACCGAGTCGAACGCGGTCGACAGGCGCGTGGCCGGGTTGCCCTCGGCGAGGTAGTGGAAACGACGGTTGGTGCGGAACGGGTCGCCCTCGCCCGCGAACATCCGGGCTGGCGCCTCGCCGTCACGCTTGAAGGGGAACGCCCCGGCGGTGAACGGGAACCGGCCCGGCAGGTTCTCGGACCGCAGGAAGCTCAGCAGGTCGCCCTCGTCGCTGAGTCGGGGCAACGCGACGCGCGGGATCCTGCTGCCCGACAGCGTCTCGCGCGTCAGCGGGACGTGGACCTCCTGATCACGGACGGTGTAGACGAACTCCTCCCCCGAGTACGCCTCGACGGTCGCCGGCCACTCGCGCAGCAACGCGTCGCACTCGGGAGCCAGCCCCTCGGCGACCTCGGTGAGCCGATCCTCGATGACACGGCGTGCCGCACCGTCGGCGTCGTTCCACAGCTCGTCACGCACCGTGCGCAGGTGCTGGCGACGCCGCGCCAGGTCGGCCTGGTCCCGGGTGCGCTGGTGGTAGGAACGGATCGCGTCGGCGATCTCGGACAGGTACCGCTCGCGTCCTGAGGGGATGATGCTCGAAAGGGCGGTGGAGACCTTCGTGTCCACCGTCGGCAGCGTCCCGGGTCCGGCGTCGAGCCCGTGGGGGGCGAGCACGCCACGCAGGTGGTGGTAGAGGGCGGTGACCCCGTCGTCGTCGAACCGTGCGGCGCTGGTGCCGAAGACCGGCATCTCCTCCCACGGCGTCCCGAACGCCTCGCGGTTGCGCACCATCTGACGCGCCACGTCCCGTCGCGCGTCGTCAGCGCCGCGGCGCTCGAACTTGTTGACCGCGACGGCGTCGGCGAAGTCGAGCATGTCGATCTTCTCGAGCTGGGAGGCGGCGCCGAACTCGGGGGTCATCACGTACAGGGACGCGTCGACGAACGGCACGATGGCCGCATCACCCTGGCCGATGCCCGGCGTCTCGACGATGACGAGGTCGAAGCCGGCGGCCTTGCAGGCCGCGATGGTGTCGCCGAGGTGGTCGGGCACCTCGGAGCCGTGCGACCGGGTCGCGATCGAGCGGAAGAACACCCGTCCCGGGGCGATCGAGTTCATCCGGATGCGGTCACCGAGCAGCGCTCCCCCACCGCGCCGACGCGAGGGGTCGATGGCCAGGACCGCGATGCGCAGCTTGTCCTCGAGGTCACGCCGGAAGCGGCGGACCAGCTCGTCGGTCAACGAGGACTTGCCGGCTCCCCCCGTGCCGGTGATGCCGAGGACGGGGACCTCCCGTCGCGCCGCGGCGTCGCGCAGCCCGGTCGCCAGGTCGTCACCACGGCCGGCCTCGAGCGCCGAGATGGCACGAGCCAGCGCGGCCGCGTCACCGGCGAGCACGGCGTCGACCGTCGGCAGCTGATCGGTGAGGTCGACGTCGCACGCCTCGATCATGGTGTTGATCATCCCGGGGAGGCCGAGCTCCTGGCCGTCGCCGGGCGAGAAGATGCGAGCGACGCCCCGCTCGTGGAGGGTGGCGATCTCCTCGGGGACGATCACCCCACCGCCGCCGCCGTAGACCTTCACGTGGTCGGCGCCGCGTTCGCGGAGCTGCTCGACCAGGTAGGTGAAGTACTCGACGTGGCCGCCCTGGTAGGAGCTGACGGCGACGCCCTGGACGTCCTCCTGCAGCGCGGCGGTCACGACCTCGTCGACGCTGCGGTCGTGACCGAGGTGGATGACCTCCGCGCCCTGGGACTGCAGCAGCCGTCGCATGATGTTGATGGCGGCGTCGTGCCCGTCGAAGAGGCTGCCCGCCGTCACGAACCGGACGGGGTGCTCGGGCACGTGCAGATCGGACGCGTGGTCGCTCACGGCGGGCTCCCGTCAGGCGACGACGAGCGCGGAGGACCGAGCCACCGCCGCCAGCAGATACTTGGACGTCCTAGTATCACCGTCACCGGTGAGGACAGCAACCTGGCCGAGCGTCAGCGGGTGCGGGGTGACCCTCGGATCAGAAGTCGCCGGCGCCGTGGCGCAGCTCCCGGAGCACCTCGACGAGGGCACCGACCTGAGACGCCGACAGGCCGGGTCCGGCGAAGACGGTCGCGTTCAGCCGAGCGGTGGCGGCCAACGCCCGTTCACGGCCTGTGGCCGTCAGCACCGCCAGCTTCGTGCGTCGGTCCGTCGCGTGGGGCGAGCGCCGCACGAAGCCCTGGTCCTCGAGCCGGTCCACGGCACTGGTCACGCTGGTCGGGTGGACCTGGAGGCGGCTGCCGACCACGTTCATCGGGAGCCGTCCCTCGCGGCTGAAGTGCAGGAGCATGAGCAACTCGTAGCGGGCGAAGGTGAGGTCGAGGTCGCGGAGCTGCTCGTCGATGCGGGCGAGCAGGATCTGCTGTGCCCGCACGATCGAGGTCACGGCCGCCATCCCATCGGCCGCATCACCCCACCCGTGGTCGACCCACCGCCGGTGCGCTTCGGCGATGGGATCGAACGGCAGCGGGGAACGGGACACAGCCACCTCGGGTCGGCGGTCGCCGGCGCCGAGAGGCTAGACGTTCGCCGTGGATCGAGACGCCCGCCTCAGCGGATCAGAGCGCGAGGGCAGCCGGCGGCGCGCTCGGTGCGGATGGCACCGACCCACGACGCTGACGCAGGTCGCGTTCGGCCAGCCCAACACCGAGCGCGAGCCCGACCACAGCGGTGATCAGGGCGGTGCTCAGGCCGGGCTTGGCCGTCATGAGCATCACGATCGCGAGGTCGGCACCGAACATCACCCAGACCACGCGGGCCAGCTTCGGTTCGACGAGCGACTCGATGAGACCGTCGCTGGCAGCCCCGTCCGGCTCTGTCTCGAGGGTGGCACGCATCCGCTCGACAGCCGGATCGACGACCGCGCCGGCGCCGACCCCCGCCAGGGCGAACAGCTCGATCGGCGCCGGACGCCACCCGTCGCGCACGCTCGGTACGCCCCAGCGTCCGTCGTGTGTGTGATGGGCGGGCCGAGGACGGGACGGACCCGTCCGGACGGGCGGGCGAACGCGACAGTGAACGCTGTAACGTTGCTTCGTGCCGCAGGATGACGTGCGGCCGCACCGCGGGGTCCGGGAGGGACCCCTCGACCAGGAGGGCCGCGCGTGACCGCGACCGACAGTCCCGTCCGCGATCCGAACAGGTTCGTGCCCGAGCGTGCGCAGGAGGCCGGCGGGTCGATGCACGCCGGCCCGATACAGGCTCGCACGCGGCAGCTCCCGCGCCGGCTGCAGCGGGTGTTGCGTTCACGCGTCGTCGACCTCGCCACGACCCCCCACGGCGTCGACCACTACCTGAGCATGGTGAACCCGCTGTGGTCGCTCGACCGGACGCGAGCGCTGCTCGTCGACCGCATCCGCGAGACCCACGACGTCACCACGCTCGTCCTCGACCCCGGCCCGGCGTGGGGTCCGCACGAGGCGGGCCAGCACGTGCGCACCCAGGTCGACATCGACGGCCGCCGCCGCACCCGGTACTTCACGATCTCCTCGAGCCCCCGGCGCGCCGACGGGCTCATCACGCTGACGGTCAAGGCGGGCGACGACGCCTTCGTGTCGCGTTTCCTGCAGACCCACGCGCGACCCGGTCTGGTCCTCGAGATCTCCGAGCCACGAGGCGAGTTCGTCCTGCCCTCCCCCCTGCCGGACCACCTGCTGTTCATCGGTGGTGGCAGCGGGATCACCCCGCTGATGTCGATGACCCGGACCCTCCTGGCCGACGGCTACCGCGGGCGCATCACGTTCCTGAACTACGTCAAGACGCCGGCCGATCGCATCTTCGCCGCCGAGCTCGACCGGATCGACGCGCACCACGATCGGGTCACCCTCGTCACCGTGTGCAGCGAGGAGGATGGCGACCCCGACACCCTCTGCGGCTACCTCGAGCAGGGCCACCTCGACCAGGTGGCACCCGACTGGCGTGAGGCGCCCGCCTACGTCTGCGGTCCGCCGCCGATGCTCGACGCCGCCGAGGCGATCTGGGAGGAGGCGGGGGCGCTCGACCGCTTCCACATCGAGCGCTTCACCCTCGCGGCCCCGTCCGCGGACGTGAACGCCGAGGGGTGCGTGAAGCTGGCCGACAGCGACATCGAGCTCGCCAACGATGGCCGACCGCTGCTCGTGCAGGCCGAGGAAGCGGGTCTCGAACCCGAGTACGGCTGCCGGATGGGTATCTGCAAGACCTGCACCACGCGCAAGGTCAAGGGCGTCACGCAGAGCCTGACGACCGGCGAGGTGTCCAGCGACGACGACCAGGACATCCAGATCTGCGTCAACGTCGCGCTCGGCGACGTCGAGCTCGCCCTCTGACCGTCGCCGACGCCGGCACCCGCTCCCCCACCGACCACCTGACCCGATCGACCAACGTCCGACGAGAGGACCGCTCGTGACCGCTACCGAGATGCCCACGCCCGCCCACAACGCTGCGGGCACACCCTCGGCTCCGGGTCGACGTGACGGCCCGATCGACGACTCCGTGCTGATGGAGCGCACCGGGATCACCGAGGAGCAGATCGCCGAGCTCGCCCGCGAGTTCGACGCCATCCGCGACCGCATCCTCGCCGACATCGGCGAGGAGGACGCGGCCTACATCCGCAGCGTCGTCAAGGCGCAGCGTGCGTGCGAGGTCGCCGGCCGGGTGCTGCTGTTCGTGCCGACGCCGGCCACCTGGCTGGCCGGCGTGGCGTCGCTGGCCATGTCGAAGATCCTCGACAACATGGAGATCGGCCACAACGTCATGCACGGCCAGTACGACTTCATGAACGACCCGCACATCCACTCCCAGTCCTACGAGTGGGACACGGCGGCGCCGTCCGCGAACTGGAAGCTGTCGCACAACTTCATGCACCACACCTACGCCAACATCATCGGCAAGGACCGCGACGTCGGCTACGGCCTGCTGCGGATGACCGAGGACCAGGCCTGGCGCCCGCGGGACAAGTACAACCCCATCTACGGCACCCTGCTCGCCCTGCTGTTCCAGTACGGCGTGGCCGCCCACGACCTCGAGATCGAGAAGCTCAAGAACGACGAGAACAGCTGGGACGAGGTCCAGGACGTGGCCCGCGTCATCGCGATGAAGACCGCGAAGCAGGACGGCAAGGACTACATCCTCTTCCCGCTGCTCGCCGGGCCGAACGCGCCCGCGGTGGCCGCCGGCAACCTCGTCGCGAACCTGATCCGCAACGTCTGGGCCTTCTCCATCATCTTCTGCGGCCACTTCCCCGACGGGACGGCGATGTTCTCCGAGGAGGAGGTCGAGCAGGAGTCCCGCGGCGGGTGGTACGTGCGGCAGATGATCGGTGCCGCCAACATCCGGGGCAGCCGGCTGTTCCACATCATCAGCGGCAACCTCGGCCACCAGATCGAGCACCACCTCTTCCCCGACCTGCCATCGCGTCGGTACGCGTCGCTGTCGGCCGAGGTCCGCGACATCTGCGAGCGCTACGAGCTGCCCTACAACGTCGGCAACCTCCGCGAGCAGTTCGGCTCGGTGGTCCGCAAGATCTGGCGGCTGCGCAAGCCCGACGGGTCAGGTGGCCCCGACCGGGTCGAGCGCATCGACCTCCACGCCAAGGATGCGCCGCTCGATCAGGACCGCATCAACGGCAAGGAGATCCCGCTGGCGGCGTCACGTGCCGCCGAGCGCAAGCGACGTGCGCGGGAAGCGGCGGCGTCCGCGCCGGCGGCGGCGGCCAGCTGAGACGACGGGGTGGCGGCCGGTGACCGCCCCCACCACCCTGTCGTCGTACGCCCCGTGATCGATCCATGCGTCGGCGCCGGCCTCGAACGCGGCCGCGAACCGGCCCGTGCCCGCGCCGATCACGACGGTGCGGACGGCCGGCGCATCGCGGGTCACCCGACGGAGCTCGCCGAGCTTCGAACCATCGTCGTCGGTGATGGCGAACACCAGGACGTCCGGGACGGACGTGCCCGCATCGACCGTGAAAGCCCCGGAGCGATCGCCGAGCGCGCGCAGCCGCGACGCGGTGTGTGCATCAGCCTCGACGCGGCACACCAGCACGCGGCCCGCAGCCGCGGTCGTCACTCGAGCCGGTCGCGACGGACGATGGTGCAGTGGTAGGTACCGGCGGGCGACGAGACGGTGACGCGGTCACCGGGTCGGGCGCCGAGCACGGCGGCCGCCAGCGGCGCGTCCATCGAAGTGCGGTGCTCGTCGAGCCCAGCTTCGACCGGGTGCACGATGAGGAACGACTCGGTCGAGTCGTCCGGGAACCGGACCTCGACCTCGTCCCCGACCTCGACGATCGAGGGATCGTCCCGGACGTCGCTCGGGGAGACCGCGTCGCGCAGCACGTGGCGGAGGGCCTCGACCTGCTCGGCCAGCTGCTGGTGCTCGGTGACCAGCTGCTGGTCACGCTCGTTGCCGAGCTCGTCGTCGATCTGCG
>NZ_JBBEBZ010000229.1:0-9967 GCF_040882075.1 Nitriliruptor sp. | reverse complement strand
CTCGGTCGGTGGAGGATCGGGATGACCGAGCCCGACCAGGGGCCGCTCGATCCCGGTCAGCTCGGCGTCGGTGACATGGACGCCGCCAGCTTCCGCCGTCACGGCCACGAGGTGATCGATTGGATCGCCGACTACCTCGAGGGCGTCGGCGACCGACGGGTCCTGTCCGATGTCGCCCCCGGCGACATCGCGGGCGCGCTGCCGGTGTCCGCCCCGGACGGGCCGGAACCGTTCGCCGACACGCTGGCCGACCTCGATCGGATCATCCTGCCCGGCGTGACCCACTGGAACCACCCGGCGTTCCACGCCTACTTCGCCATCACCGGGTCCGGCCCCGGCATCCTCGCCGAGGCGGTGTCGGCGGCGCTCAACGTCAACGGGATGCTGTGGCGAACCTCGCCGGCGGCGACCGAGCTGGAGGAGCGCACCCTCGACTGGCTGCGTCAGCTGCTCGGCCTGGCCGACGACTGGCGCGGGGTGCTCACCGACACCGCATCGGTGTCCACGCTGGTCGCGCTGGCGGCCGCGCGGGAGCGAGCCGACCTCGACGTCCGCAACCGCGGCATGGCCGGTCGCCCGGACCTCCCGCCGCTGCGCATCTACACCTCGTCCGAAGCGCACTCCTCGGTCGAGAAGGCGGCCATCACCCTGGGACTCGGTCGTGACGGCGTCCGGCTCATCGCCGTCGACGATGACCGGCGGCTGGACGTCGGCGCGCTGCGGGAGGCCCTCGAGGAGGACATCCGCCTCGGCTCGCGACCCATCGCCATCGTCGCGACGACCGGAACCACCTCGACGACGTCCATCGACCCCGTCGCGGCCATCGCTGATATCCGCGACGAGGTGGCCGAGCAGCTCGGTCACCCGATCTGGCTCCACGTCGACGGCGCGTACGGCGGCGTCGCCGCGATCTGCGACGAGCTCCGTTGGGTACTCGACGGTGTCGACCGCGCGGACTCGTTCGTGACCAACCCCCACAAGTGGCTGTTCACGCCGATCGACTGTTCCGCCCTCTACGTCCGGGATGTCGACACCCTGACCCGCGCGTTCTCGCTCGTGCCGGAGTACCTCGCGACCGACGACGAGGGCGTCACCGACTACATGGACTGGGGGATCCAGCTCGGGCGGCGGTTCCGGTCGCTCAAGCTCTGGGCCGTCCTCCGCTACTTCGGCCGCGACGGGCTGGCCGAGCGGATCCGCCACCACGTCGCGCAAGCCCAGCAGGTGGTCGCGTGGGTCGAGGCCCACCCCCACCTCGAGCTCGCCGCCCCCGCTCCCCTGTCGACCGTGTGCTTGCGCTCGGTGGTCGACGGCGAGGACGAGGACGCCGCGACCGACCGCAACCGGGCGTGGCTGGCCGCCATCAACGCCACGGGCGACGCGTTCCTGTCCCACACCGTGCTCGACGGCCGCTACGTGCTGCGCCTGGCCACGGGCAACCTGCGCACCACCGACGAACGCCTCGAGGCCACCCTCGCCGCCCTCGACCGCGAGCTCACCCCCCTCCTCCCCTGACCGGGCCTGCACCTCAGCGCCGATCCGGTCCAGCCGTGTCGCGCGAGCCCGTCAGCGTCGCGTCAGACGCTCAGCGGTGCGATGTTGGCGCGACCGCGACGGTCTCCCGCGACAGCGAGGTCGAACGCGACGGCCCGCGTTGCTGCCGAGCGCCCGCTGCGACCCCGAGGTATCCACACCCCCGAGCCCTCGGGACGGAGAGACAGCACGCCGACGCGGCACGCTCCCCGCATGGACGCCGTCGATGCCCGAGCCCAGCACGTCGCCCGACCACAGCGAGGTCGCGCGACGCGCCGACAGTTGCGCGAGGACGCCTCCATCTCGCCCGCGACCATCGCCCGCCGTCTCGCGGCTGGCAGCTGGTCGGAACCCGTCCCGACCGTCATCGACATCGGAACGCACGAGCGCACCTGGCTCGCCGAGCTCCAGGAGCTGTTGCTCGCGACCGGGCCGAGGTCGTGGCTCTCCCACATGACCTCCGCACACCTGCACGGCTTCCTCGACGTCGGTCGACCGCACGTCCCCGACGTGCTCGTGGATCGAGGTGGCCACACCCGTATCGGCGAGGTCCGGCTGCACACCACCCGAGCCATCGTTCCGGACGAGCTCACGGCCGTGAACGGGTTGCGCTGCACCACGGTCGCGCGCACCTACCTCGACGTCGCCGCCGGATCGACCCTCGACGAGCTCGAACGGTTCGGCCTCGAGCTGGCCCGCCGCGACCGCAACGCGCTCCGCCAGATCGGTGAGCTGCTCGATCGGTACCGCAACGCACCGTCGCGGCGGCGACTGGTTGCGGCGATCTCGCGGCTGCCGGGAGATGCCTCGCTCCTCGGTTCCCCGCTCGAGGTCCTCGGCGTGCAGGATCTGCGGCGGCACGGCGCGCCGCCTCCGGTGCTGCAGTACCGGGTGCGCGACCTCGGTGGCGCGCTCGTCAAGCGGGTCGACACGGCCTGGCCCGACCGGATGGCGCTGGCCGAGTGGGACGGACGCGCGTACCACGACGTCGCGCCTGCCCGCGCGGAGGACGAGGTGTGCCGGGCGCGGATGCGAGCACTCGGCTGGCACGTCGAGGTGTTCCGGCGACCGGACCTCGAGGGCGATCGGATCCGGTCCTTCGCCGCCTGGCTCCGAGGCTGACGACCACACGTCCTGTCGGGTGAGCGTGTCAGCGTCGCGACAGATGCTCAGGGGTGCGGGGTTGGCGCGACCGTGAGACGCTGACGCGACCTGGGGTCGCGTCAGGCGGGGCCGCCCTCGAGTGCCTCGAGGAGCTCGTCGGCGGCGGCGTAGGGGTCGATCTCGCGCTCGGCGACGCGGGTCGCCAAAGCGTCGAGCAGCGGGTCACCGCCCTGGCCGCGCTGCTTGGAGCTGTGGTGCTCGTCGAGCCGGACGAAGCGGCTGCGGACCTGCTCGAGCGCGATCTCGCGGATGGTGTGCAGCGCTCGATCGCGGGCGCGTGCGTCGGCTCGTCCGGACGCAGCGAGGTGGGCGTCGTGGTCGTCGAAGGCGTCCACGAGCTCGGTGATCCCCTCGCCACGAACGGCGACGGTGCGCAGGATCGGGGGCCACCAACCGGCCGCGGCGGACCCGGGGACCAGCTCGCTGCCACCACCGAGGTCGTCGGCGAGTTCTGGGTCGCCCCCCACTGGTGGTGCGAGTTCTGGATGGTGGTCGAGGAGGTCGGGGTGCTCGTCGAGCAGCTCCGCGGTCGAGCGACCGGCGGTGGCGCGTCCGAGCTCGAGCATGCCGCGCAGCTCGGACTCGAGCTTGCCCGCACCGGACGCGTCGGCCTTGTTGATCACGAAGACGTCGGCGACCTCGAGGATGCCGGCCTTGGCGGCCTGCACCGAATCACCCATGCCGGGGGCCATGGCGACGACGGTGGTGTCGGCGGTCGCCGCGATCTGGACCTCGGACTGGCCGACGCCGACGGTCTCGACGATGACGTCGTCGAACCCGGCCGCGTCGAGCACGAGCACCGCCTGAGGCGTGGCGAAGGACAACCCACCGAGGTGGCCACGGGAGGCCATCGACCGGATGAACACGTCCGGGTCGGCGTGGTGCCCCTGCATCCGCACCCGGTCACCGAGCAGCGCGCCGCCGGAGAACGGTGACGAGGGGTCGACGGCGAGCACGGCCACCGAGCGGTCGCGGGACCGCAGCTCGGCGGCGATCGCGTTGGTCAGCGTGGACTTGCCGACCCCCGGGGATCCGGTGATCCCGAGCACCCGTGCGCTGCCGGTCCGCGGGTGCAGGGCGGCGACCACCTCGCGCAACTGACCCGGTGCACCGTCCTCGACCAGGGTCAGCAGGCGGGCGAGCGCGCGCCGCTCCCCACGGGCGAGCCGCTGCACGAGGTCGTCGACCGTCTGCGCCACGCGGTGCTCCTCCGAGGTAGGACGTCGTGGAGCGGCAGGCTAGTGATGGTCTCGGCCACCCACTCCGCACCGGACGTGGGTGTGCCCCCGACCGCTGCCGGGGGCACACCGAGAACACGGTCCTTCGAGGTCGGCTCAGCCGACGCGGACGATGAGCGCGTCGCCCTGGCCACCGCCGCCGCACAAGGCAGCAGCACCACGGCCGCCACCACGGCGGGTCAGCTCGTTGATGAGGGTGGTGACGATGCGGGCGCCGGAGCAGCCGATCGGGTGGCCGAGCGCGACCGCGCCACCGTTGACATTGACCTTGTCCTGGTCGACGCCGAGCTCCTTGGCCGACGCGATCGCGACGGACGCGAACGCCTCGTTCATCTCGTACAGGTCGAAGCCCGACGGGTCGGCGTCGACCTTGGCGGCCGCGGCCCGGATCGCACCGGCCGGCTGCAGCAGCAGCGACGGGTCGGGACCGGCGACGGCGCCGTAGGCCTCGATCGTGGCGAGGACGGGTAGCCCGAGCCGGTCCGCCTTCTCGCGGGAGGCGAGGACGAGCGCGGCACCACCGTCGGAGATCTGCGATGCGTTGCCCGCGGTGATCGTGCCCTCGGCGTCGAAGGCGGGTCGCAGCTTGCCGAGCGACTCGCCGGTCGTGCCCGGACGGATGCCCTCGTCCTCGGCGACGGTGATGGGGTCACCCTTGCGCTGTGGGACGTCGACGGGGACGACCTCACCCTCGAAGGCGCCCTCCTTCCAGGCTGCGGCGGCACGCTCGTGGGACCGGGCCGAGAACTCGTCCTGCTCCTCGCGGGTGATGCCGAGGTCCATCTTGGTCTGGTAGTTCTCGGTCGCCAGGCCCATCGCGCAGCGGTCGAACGCGCAGGTGAGGCCGTCGTGCATCAGCACGTCGGTGACCTTGCCGTCGCCGAGCCGGTAGCCGTGGCGCGCCTTCGGCAGCACGTACGGGGCGTTGGTCATCGACTCCATCCCACCGGCGACGGCCACCGCAGCCTCGCCGAGGCGGATCAGGTCGCGTGCGCGCGAGATGGCGGTCATGCCCGACAGGCAGACCTTGTTGATGGTCTCGGCCGGGACGTCCATGCCGATGCCACCCTCGACCGCCGCCTGGCGGGCGGTGATCTGACCCTGGCCCGCCTGGAGGACGTGGCCCATGGCGACGTAGTCAACCTCGCCAGCGTCGATGCCGGACTTCGCGAGCGCTCCGGCGATGGCGTGACCGCCGAGCTGCATCGCGGTGAGGGAGGCGAAGCCCCCTCCGAACCTGCCGATGGGCGTACGGGCGTAGCCGACGACGACGACCTCGGACAACGGACCTCTCCTCGCTCGGGTGAGCGGCCATCGTAGGGCCCGAGCCACCCCCGCCCGCAAGCGGACCTGGGCCTGCGCCCGGCCGCCTCCCCACCGCCCCCGCCGCGTACCGGGTTGGGATGGTGCCGCAGCACCGGGCACGATGACCCTGACGCGACCGACGGTGGTCGCCCGAGACGAGGAACTCCCGTGCCGGTCACCCGCATCGATCAGATCGCGATCGCCGTCGAGGACCTCGACGCCGCCCTCGAGCTCTACGAGCGCGCCTTCGGTCTGACCCCCGAGTACCGCGAGGTCGTCGAGTCCGACGGCGTCGAGGAGGCGATGCTCAACGTCGGCGGTGTCTACATCCAGCTGCTGCAGGCGACACGCGACGACTCCCCGATCGCCAGGTACCTCGCCAGGAACGGACCGGGGCTGCACCACCTCGGGTTCGGGGTCGACTCGGTGAGCGACACCCTCGAGCACCTGCGTGACGAGGGGGTCCGGCTCATCGACGAGGCACCGCGGCCCGGTGGTGGCGGGCACACGGTCGCGTTCGTCCACCCGAAGGGGACCAACGGGGTCCTCGTCGAGCTCGTCGAGGACGCGCACTGAGCGGCGGCATCCGCCCGTCCGCCGGCCGGTAGCCTCGCCTGTCGAGTCCGTCGAGGGTCAGGAGCCGGTCCGTGGGGTTCACCGACCGCCTACGCGGGTGGTTCAAGGGTGAGGGCAAGCGCAGCGCGCCGTCCAAGAGCACCGGACCGGCCTCGCGGGCCAGCACGCGCGAGCTCGAAGCGTTCGCGTCGACCCGCGGCAGCGTCGAGGCCTACCTCGAACCCCGGACGGCCATCTACTCCACGACCCTGCTGATGGTCGCCGACGACGGCGAGTACCTGCGGCGCCCGATCGGCGATCGTGACCAGGCCGTCGAGCTGTGCGCCAAGCTGAACCTGCCGCTCTACGACGCGGCCCGGGTCGGCTACCCGAAGCGGATGCGTGACTACGACGCGGGCGTCCGCCCGAACCGGCTGCGGGTGGAGGACCTGCCCCCGTGGCCCGACGGCGACGTCGGCGCCGACGGACCGCCACCACCACCGACGCCGCCCGCCGACGAGCCGCCGGGCTCCTCCGACGGACCGCCGCCGGCCGGCGGCCCCGCGTGAGCGAGATCCGCGCCATCGTCCACATCGCGACCCCCGGCGACGGACGTCCGGGCCACCTGCGGGCCGTCGGTCGTCCTGCCCCGACCGCCGGTCCCGGTGAGGCCGTGGTCGAGGTCCACGCCGCGCTGCTCACCCCAGGATCGCCGCCGCCTCGGGAGGACGGCTCCGTCGTCGGCGCCGATGGCGCCGGGGTCGTGACGCAGGTCGGACCTGGTGTCGTGGGGCTGGCCGTCGGGGATGCCGTTGCGCTCCCGGCGCTGCTCACCTGCCGGGCGTGCGCCGCGTGCCGGGCGGGACGTGCCAACCTCTGCCCCTCGCGCCGGCGACCGGGCCGGGACGTCGACGGGTGGGTGGCCGAACGGGTGGTGGTGCGAGCCGACCAGCTCGTGTCGACGGCCGCGACCGTCCCCCCGCCGCTCGCCGCGTCGGTCCCCGGCATCGTGGCTCCCGCCTTCAACGCCCTGAAGCGGGCCGGCGTCGGCCCCGGGGTGAGCGTGGCCGTCGTCGGCGCTGATGCGCTCGGCCTGCACCTGACCCAACTGGCCGCGCTGGCCGGTGGCGAGGTGACGACCCTGGACGACCGCCACGAAGCTCGGGAGCGCGCCGCGGACCTCGGCGCCGACCGCACCCTGCCGCTCGACGGTCGATCCCTCCCCGAAGTCCTCGACGAGCCCGTGGACCGCCTGCTCGTCCGGGGCGAGGTCCCCGCGTCGGCGCTCGAAGCCCTGGCGCCAGGGGGCCGTCTGGTCATCGTGGCCGTCGGGGACCAGCGCGGTGAGGTGTCCCTGCCGACCGACCTGCTCGTCCGTCACGAGCTCGACGTCGTCGGGGCCGACGGGGCCACGCCGCAGGACGTGGTCGAGCTGTTCGACCTCGCCGCCGAGGGGCGCCTGGTGCTGCACACCGCCGTGGGGTCGACGTACCCGGTCGCGGACCTCGTGGCGGCTGAGACCGCCCTGACCGGGACCGACGCGGGCCTGCCGATCGTGCTCGACCCCCGCTGATCGCCGGGAGCTGCCCCGGCGCCCGATGGTGCTCAGGGCAGCGCGTCGAGGGCGACGATGGCGGCGTCACCCTCGATGCGGATGCGCCACCGCTGCTCGTCTGCGCCACGGCTGACCAGCTCGGGTACACCGTCGTCACCGACCTCCCATACCACCAGCTGGGCACCCACCGGCACCTCGTCGAGGCCGTAGGTGGCCTGGTCGTCGGAGGGGTTGGTCCCCTCGTCGTGGTCGAGCCACCCGACGGTCCGCAGCCGCGTCCCGTCCGCACCCCACTCGAGCCACGCCACCGCCGAGCCGTCGGGTGCCCACACGGGCAGCGTCGGGACGTCCGCGGTCCCCGCGGACTCCGGATCGACCTGCATGCGGAACGGGAACCAGTACAGGTCGCTGGCGACACCGTCGGCATCGACGTTGAGGTAGCGCAGCTCGTACCGGCCGTCGACGCGCGCGAGCGCCAACACGGTGGTCGCACCGTCCGGGCTCACGGCGGGTCGCAGCTCGGCGTGGACCAGCTCACCGTCCTCGATGCTGCCCAACGCCTGGCGATCCTGCCCGGTGACGAGGACCAGATCACGTCCCTCGATCGAGACCGTCGGCAGGTCCCGCGACGCGGGTACCGACGTCGAGTCAGGTGGCGCGGTGGTGGCGTCGCCGGCGTCAGGGGCGGTGCCGCACCCGGTGACGAGGAGGGTGGCGATCGCCAGGGCGATGGCGCGGCGGGTGGTGGCAGGAGGTGAGGATCGGAGCAACGTCGGTGGGCCCCCGGAGGACGTTCGTGGGATCAGGCGGTGGGGACGTCCGTCCCCCACCGCCCTCTCAGACGCACGAACGTGCTCGAGAGTTGCAGGTGACCGCGTGGCGCACGACATCGACCGCGGGGCGAGGTTCGACGACCACACCCCGCGGTCGACCGGTCACTCCTCGGTGATCTCGATGGTCTCGATGACCACGTCCTCGTGCGGACGATCACGGGCGTCGATCGCGGTCGTCGCGATGTCGTCCACGACATCGAGGCCGTCGGTCGTCTTGCCGAAGACGTTGTACGACGGCGGCAGGCCGACGTCGGCGTGGCAGATGAAGAACTGCGAGCCGTTGGTGTTCGGACCGGCGTTGGCCATGGCCAGCGTGCCCATCTTGTAACCACGGCTGCGAGCGGCATCGAGCTCGTCGGCGAACTTGTAGCCCGGGCCGCCGGTGCCGGTCCCGGTCGGGTCACCGCCCTGGATCATGAAGTCCTTGATGACGCGGTGGAAGATCACCCCGTCGTAGAACCCGGTCCGGGCGAGGTGCACGAAGTTGTTGACGGTGTTCGGCGCTTCGTCGGCGAACAGCTTCGCGGTGATGACGCCGCGGTTGGTCGTGATCGTCGCCGTGTGGGCCTTGGCGGTGTCGATGGTGAGGTCGGGCGCGGTCGCCACGTCAGGTGTCCTCGGGTTCGGGGGCGTCGGAGCGGGGAGCCTACGGACTCGCCGGGCAGCACGTCCCGCCCACGGCCGTGCCCGACGGACGGGCGGAAACGCGGCGATCAGCTGGTCTCGATCGTGACCGAGGTGATGATGATGGGGTCCACCGGGCTGTCGCCGCTGACGGGGCCGAGCACGATCGACTCGACGACCTCCCGCCCCTCGACCACCCGGCCGAAGGCGGTGTAGGCCGGCGGGAGCTCGACGCCCTCCTCGGGTTCCACGATGAACCACTGCGACCCGTTGGTGTCCGGACCGGAGTTCGCCATCGCGATCGTGCCCTGGGGGTAGACCCCCTCCTCCTCGACGAGGGCTTCGGCCGCGTCGAGCTCGTCGGGGAAGGTGTACCCCGGGAAGCTCGGCTGGTCGGCGGACGCCGGCCCGCAGTCCTCGCGGCCGCAGCCGGTGCCGGCCGGGTCACCGGCCTGCGCGACGAAACCCTCGATGACGCGGTGGAAGCCGACCCCGTCGTAGTACCCGTCCTCGGCGAGGAAGACGAAGCTGTTGACCGCGAGCGGGGCGTTGGCCGCGTCGAGCTCCACGACGATGTCACCACAGGTCGTCGCGATCGTGGCCATGTACGTGGCGTCCTCGTCGATGCTGAACTCCGGGGCCTCCTCGTACCGCTCGCTGGTGACCTCGGGGACGTCGGCCGGCGTGGGCTCGCAGGCGCCCTCCGGACGCTCGGCGGCGGCCGGGTCGTCAGCAGCCACGTCGTCATCGGCCGGATCGGTCGCGGCGTCCTCGCCGTCCTCGCCGGTGGCATCCCCCGCGTCCGCGGTCGCCTCCGCCGCATCGTCGGCTGCGTCGTCGATGACCGGTGCCGGGTCGTCACCGCCGAGGCTGGTGATCGCTGCGACCCCCACGAGCGACAGCACGAGCAGCCCGATCATGATCAGGACCAGCACGCGGGAACGTCGCTGACGCCGCTCGAGCGCGTCCTGGTGACGCTTGTCGCGGGCTCGCGCCAGCTCCTTGTCGTGGGTGCTCTTGGCCACGTGCGTGCCTCCGCGATCGGCGTCGGCCGGAGGCTACCGGCGACGGGCTCAGGGCCGGCCGCGGCGGGCCGCCAGGCGCCAGCAGTGCAGGTGCCAGTGACGCCGTTCGTCGACCAGGCCCTCGGGCCACGCCAC
>NZ_JBBEBZ010000228.1:45169-52664 GCF_040882075.1 Nitriliruptor sp. | reverse complement strand
GCGCGCCGGTCTCGTCCTCGGCGTACTTGCGGTGCCAGAACTCGTCGCGGTGGGTCACCACCGGGATAGCGTCGAAGTTGTGCACCTTCGGAGGTGAGTGCGTCAACCACTCGAGGGTGCGGGCGTCCCAGGGGTCGAGCCCTGACGGCTCGCCACCCTTGATGCTCTTGAGCAGGTTCACCAGGAAGATCACCGCGGACACGGCGAGCACGCCCACGCCGATGGTGCTCAGCAGGTTGTACAGCTCGACCTCGCCGCCGAGCTCGGCGGGCAGCACCGCGGTGCGGCGCGGCTGGCCGAGCAGGCCCGACATGTGCATCGGGCCGAAGGTGAGGTTGAAGCCGATGAGCCAGGTCCAGAAGTGGAGCTTGCCGAGCCCCTCGTTCATCAGCTTCCCGGTGACCTTCGGGAACCAGTAGTACATGCCGGCGATGAGGCCGAACAGCGCACCACCGAAGAGCACGTAGTGGAAGTGGGCGACCACGTAGTAGGTGTCGTGCTGCTGGGCGTTGTGCGGCACGACGGCGTGGGTCACCCCGGACAGCCCGCCGATGGTGAACATCGACACGAAGCCGATCGAGAACAACATGGCGGAGTTCAGGCGGAGCTTGCCGCCCCACATGGTGAACACCCAGTTGAAGATCTTGATCCCGGTGGGCACGGCGATGAACATCGTCGACAGCGCGAACGCCGACCGCGCGACGGGACCGATCGCCGAGGTGAACATGTGGTGGGCCCACACGCCGAAGCCGATGAAGCCGATCGCGGCGCCGGCGAAGACCACCGCGGCGTACCCGAACAGTGGCTTCCTGGAGAACACCGGGAGGGTCTCGGACACGATCCCCATCGCGGGGAGGACCATGATGTAGACCTCGGGGTGACCGAACAACCAGAACAGGTGCTGCCACAGGATCGGGTCGCCTCCGCTGGCCGGGTCGAAGAACTGCGCCGCGAAGAGGGTGTCGAACTGCAGCATGAACAGCGCGACGGCGATGACCGGCATCGCGAACAGCAGCAGGAAGTTGGTCACCAGCGCCATCCAGATGAACACCGGCATACGCATGAACGTCAGCCCGGGCGCACGCATGTTCAGGATGGTGGTGATGAAGTTGACCGCCGCCGCGAGCGACGACACGCCGAGCATCTGCAGACCGATGGCGTAGAACGCCATGTTGGACACGCCGTCCTGGGCGAGGGGCGCGTACCCGGTCCAGCCGCCGTTCGGTGCTCCACCGAGCAGGAACGAGCTGTAGAGGAAGATGCCGCCGAACAGGTAGCCCCAGTAGCTGAAGGCGTTCAGTCGCGGGAAGGCGACGTCCCGAGCGCCGATCATCAGCGGGATCAGGTAGTTGAAGAACGCCGACGACAGCGGCATGACCACGAGGAAGACCATCGTGATGCCGTGCATCGTGAACAGCTGGTTGTACATCTCGGCGGTCAGGACCGTCATCTCCGCGCCGGCGAGCTGGGCGCGGACGAGCGAGGCCTCCAGCCCACCGAGGGTGAAGAAGACCAGCACGGTCCAGAAGTAGAGGATCCCGATCCGCTTGTGGTCGGTGGTCGAGATCCAGCTGACGATGCCGCGGTCGCCGGTCGGGCGTCGGAACACGCCGCCCTGCTGCTGGCGTTCGGCGGTGGCGGTGGCCATCTCGCGTCTCCTCGCTACTGCAGGGTCATGAGGTAGGCGACCAGGGCGTCGATCTCGTCCTCGGAGAGGTCGAGGTTCGGCATCCCGATCCCGTTGGACTCCCACTGCATGGGCTTGACCGCGTTCGGGTCGGCGAGCCACGCACGCAGGTTGTCCTCGTCGAGGTCCTGGATGGCGCCCGCGAACTCGCTGCGGCTGAACAGGTGGGTGAGGTCGGGTCCCTGGCCAGCGCTGCGGGCGCCACCCTCGGTGTAGACCTGGTGGCACTGGATACAGGCCTGTCGGTCCGCGCCGTCTGGACCGGGGCCGAGCTCCTCGAACAGCCCACGGCCCTCGGCCTCGAGACCGCCCTCGGGTTCGGCGGCCGGGCTGCTCTGGTCCTCGAGCCACTGCTGCCACTCCGCCTCGTCGAGGGCGATGGCACGGGCGCGCATGTTCACGTGGGACAGGCCGCAGTACTCGGCGCACTGACCGATGTAGGTGCCCGGGTCGTCCGCCTGGAGGTTCAGGAAGGTGGTCTGACCGGGGACGACGTCCTGCTTGCCGCCGAGCCGCGGGATCCAGAACGAGTGGATGACCCCGCGGTCGGGCGAGCGCTGGTTATCGGCCGCGGTCATCTCCAGGCGCACCGGGACGCCGGCGGGGATGACCAGCTCGTTGGCGGTGAAGATCGACTCGTCGAGTCCGAACGCCTCGGCGGGGTACTCGTACTCCCACCACCAGCGGTGACCGATCACCTGGATGGTGACGGTCTCCGGGTCGTCCGGTTCGTCCATCTGCGCGAAGATGCCCTGGACGGTCGGCACCGCGATGGCGGCGAGGATGAGGGCCGGGATGACGGTCCAGATGATCTCGAGGCGGGTGTTGCCGTGGACCTGGACCGGCAGGGACCCGTCGTCGTCCGCGCGGCGGCGGAACTTGACCACCGAGTAGACGATCAGCCCCTGCACGAAGATGAAGACGCCGAGGGCGAGGATGAACACGATCCGGATCAGGTCGTGGGGACGCTGCGCGTAGGGCCCGGCGGGGTCGAGCGCGGACTGCGCCGACTCCGCGCTGCACGCCGACAGCAGCAGCACGGCGCCGACGCCGAGCACCACCTTGGCGAAGGTCGACCGCCGGGCTCGGGCCGCAGCCGCGAGACCCACCACACGGTCACCCGGTCCCGGGCGCACCTCGGTCTGCCGCAACGTCGCATCTCCTCGTGTCGGGTCCGCGGCGGTGCGACGCCCACCCGCGGACGCGGAGGGATGTCGAGCGCAGGGACCGTCGGGGGGACGACCGGACGGGCGAGCGGTCGGTCGTGCGACGGAGGGTAGCCGTTGGCTCTCGAGCGACCCAACCAGCAGCGGAGGGCGTGCGGGGGACCTCCTGGCACCCCCGAGGGCGTTCGGACGACCGCTGGCACGGGTGTTCAGGGCTCCCAGCGGAAGGTGCGCGCCGCGACCGCGGCAGCTGCGGCACCCCAGCCCACGACCACCAGCAGAGGACCCGTCGCGGAACCGCCCTCGAGCGCGGCGCGGAGCGCCTCCGCGAGCGCCCCGAGCGGGAGCATGCGCCCCACCGTCGCGAGACCGTCAGGCAGGACCGAGGCGTCGAAGCTCACGCCGCTGATCACCAGCAGGACGAGGAACAGCGCGTTCGACAGCGCCAGGGTCGCCTCCGCTCGGAGGGTGCCAGCCAGCAGCAGGCCGAGCGCGGTGTGGGCGACGGCCCCGACCAGCACGATCGCGATCGCCACCCCGATCCCCGTCGTCGGGCGCCACCCGAGGGGGCCGAGCGCCAGCGCCAGCGTCAGCGCCGTCTGGACCAGCAGCAGTGCCGCGACGGCGATGCCCTTGGCGGCCAGGAACCCGGACCGAGGCAGCGGCGTCCCCCCGAGCCGCTTGAGCACCCCGTACTTGCGCTCGAACGCGGTCTGGATCGCGACGGCGACCAGGCCGGTGGCAGCGGTCGAGATCGCCAGCACCCCGGGGACCAGGAACTCCACGCTCGACCGGTCACCGGTCGGCAACACGTCGACGCTGGAGAAGAACACGAGCAGACCGAGCGGGATACCGAAGGTGACGAGCAACGACTCCCCCGACCGGACCAGCAGGCGCAGCTCCATGCCCGCCTGGGCGAGGATGGCGCGCACCAACGGTGTGCGGCGATCGGCGGGTGAGGTGGTGGCGCTCACCGGCGTCCCCCACGGCGACGGGCTGGCACCGGATCGGGAGCAGCCTCGGAGGCCGCGGTGGTCAGCCGCAGGAACACGTCCTCGAGGCTGCGCTTGCCGGCCCGGATCTCGCCGAGCGCGACGTCGGCGGACTCGAGCCAGGCGGCGAGGCGGGCGATCCGTCCCGGGGAGGCCGCGGCGTGGACCAGGTACCGGCCAGGTCTCGGCTCGGTGACCGGCGCATCGACGGCCCCCGTGAGCACGTCGAGGTCGAGGCCCGGGCGGGCCGTGAACTCGAACTCGTCCCGCTCCCCGTGGGTGAGCTCGTCGGGGGTGCCGAGCGCGACCAGGCGACCGCCGTCGATGATCGCCACGCGGTCGGCGAGCTCCTCGGCCTCGTCCAGCAGGTGGGTGGTCAACACGACCGTGACCCCGGCCGACCGCAGCTCACGGACGTGGTCCCACGTCGCCCGGCGGGCAGCGGGATCGAGCCCGGCGGTCGGTTCGTCGAGGAACAGCACCTCGGGACGGCCGACGACGGCCAACGCCAGCGACAGGCGCTGCTTCTGCCCACCGGAGAGGTCGCGGAAACGGGTCCGGCGCGCGTCCCCGAGACCCACGCGCTCGAGGAGCTCGTCCGGGTCGAGCGGGTCGAGGTGGAACGCCGCGAAGAGGCGGAGCACCTCGGCCGGGCGGGCCAGGGGGTAGACGCCGCCCTCCTGGAGCATCAGCCCCACCCGGGGCCGCAACGCCCGGGCGTCACGCCGGGGATCGAGCCCGAGCACCCGCACCGTGCCCGCATCGGGGCGTCGGTAGCCCTCGCAGCACTCCACCGTGGTGGTCTTGCCGGCACCGTTCGGGCCGAGCAGCGCCAGGGTCTCCCCCGGCGCGACCTCGAGGTCGAGACCGTCCACGGCCGTCGTCGGCCCGTACCGCTTCACGAGCCCCGACACCTCGATCGCCGGGGCGCCCACGTCCGGGGGCGGGGCGGCGCCGGGGCGGGGGTGCGGCACGGTGGACCTCACGCAGAGCGGCGGACACGGCCCGGGGGCCGGGACGGGGCGGAGGGTAGCCGCGGACCCCCGCAGCCTCGGGCCGGCGCACGCCCGTGCCGCGGCCGGTCCGACGACCCACGCACCGGGCGACCCGGCCGTAGGCTGCGGCGCGCCAGCGGCGCGAGAGGAGCACCGTGGACGCACGTCCGCCGGAACCGGGGGTCACCCCCGACGACACCGGTGAACCCGGGAGCCCCGCGGCCGACACCGTGCGCGGCGCGGCTGCCGACCCTGCGCTCGCCGCAGCCGAACGGGTCCTCCGGGCCGACGCCCACGCGCCGCGGCCGCAGCGCCGGCGCCACCGGTTGCCCGAGCGGGGGACACCGATCGCGGCGATCGCGATCGGCGTCGCCGGCGGTCTGCTGCTCGCGCAGGTGGCGACCGCGCTCGGTGGGCGTCTCCAGGGGCTGCTCTCGATCCTGGTGATCAGCCTCTTCCTCAGCTTCGCGATGGAACCCGCCGTGCAGTGGCTCGCGCGACGGGGCCTGCGTCGCGGTCTCGGGACCTGGCTGGTCTTCCTCGCCGTCATCCTCGCCATGGGCGGCATGGTCGCCCTGATGGTCCCGCTCGTGGCCGAGCAGGTCCGCAACCTGGTGGAGGCCGGCCCGAACCTGCTCGACGACGTGGCCTTCCAGGCCGAGGAGCTGCTGCCCGGCGATTCGGGGGTCGCCGTCGCCGAGTGGCTGCAGGAGCAGGCGAGATCGCTGCCACGGCAGCTGCCGCAGCTCGCCGGCGAGGTGGGTCGCGGCGCCATCGGCATCGGGCAGACGCTGCTCGGGATGGTCTTCCAGCTGCTGACCATCGCGCTGATCGTCTTCTACCTCGTGGCGGACGGCCCGAAGCTGCGAGCGCGGCTCGCCCGGCGGTTGCCGCCCCGCGAGCAGGTGCGGGTGCTCGGGCTCTGGGAGCTGGCCGTCACCAAGACCGGTGGGTACGTCTACTCGCGGGTGCTGACCGCCGTCGTGTCGACGATCTTCCACGGCGTCGCCTTCACCGTCCTCGACCTCGAGTACGCGATCGCGCTGGCGGTCTGGGTCGGTGTGGTCTCTGCCGTCATCCCCGCGGTGGGGACCTACATCGCCGGAGCGCTGCCGGTCATCGTCGCGCTCGCGGACTCCCCCGGTCGAGCGCTCGCCGTCGTGGTCGCGATCACGCTCTACCAGCAGGTCGAGAACTACATCGTGGTCCCCCGCATCACGGCGAGCACGCTCGAGCTCCACCCGGCGGTCGCCTTCGTCTCCGTCGTCGCTGGAGCGGCCGTCGGCGGCGCCACCGGTGCGCTCCTGGCGCTGCCGGCGGTCGCGATCGTCGCCGCGCTCATGGCCGCGGCCGGTGAGGAGTACGACGTCCTCGAGCACCAGCTGCTCGAGACCCGGCAAGCCGGCGCCCGCCAGCTGATCCAGGACGCGCAAGCTGCCGGTGACCGCACGGCCGGTGGGGGCTCCACCACCTCCGACCAGGACTGAGGTCCCGGTTCCGACGGGACTCTAGGCGTAGGGCGCGCGCGTCATCGGCGTCAACGCGCGCGTCACGCGGACGGGAACCTCGTGGCCCGTGAGGTGACGTGTCTCCGCGCCCGCCCCGGTGTACCGTCGTTGCGCGGTCCACGACCGCCGCGGCCCCGTGTGTCCCCCCGTCGCACGGGGCCGCATCGTGTCTCCACCCGTCCCGGCGGAGCGGCCGGGGGCCCAGACGAGCGGCCCGACCGGTCCCGGTGCGAGCACCAGGTGGCGGCGTGGCACCCTCCTGCCCCCACCCGAGGAGCCCGTGTGCGACCCGCCGACGGCGATCGTCCCGCTCAGCACCGGTACACCGTGCCGGTCGCGCGCGAGGACGCCGAGATCGTGGCCGCCACGCTCTGGACCGTCGGCGCGACCGGCGTGTGGGAACGGCCGGGCGAGCTGATCGCCTGGTTCCCGACCCGTGACGTCCCCGGCCTGCCGTCCGGTGGCGAGTTGGCCGACGAGCCGGACCGCGACTGGCAGGCGGAGTGGAAGGCGACCATCGGGCCCGTCCGGGCCGGCCGGTTCTGCGTCGTCCCGACGTGGACGATCGACACCCACACCGCGGAGGCCGGCGAGGTGACCATCGTCCTCGACCCCGGGCGCGCGTTCGGATCCGGGCACCACGCGACGACCGCGCAGTGCCTCGAGCTCCTCGACGAGCTCGCCGTCGAGCCGGGACGGGAGCCCGGGGATCTCACCCACCTCCTCGTCGCGGACGTCGGGTGCGGCAGCGGGGTGCTGGCCATCGCGGCGGCCATGCGGGGCGCCCGGGCCGTCGGCACCGACATCGATCCGGAGGCCCTGGCGGTGACCGACGAGAACGCCGACCGCAACGAGGTGGATCTGACCACCGCCGTCGGCAGCGCGGCGGCCGCGACCGAGCTGCTCGGCGCGCCCGCCGACGTCGTGCTCGCCAACCTCGTGACCGACACGCTCGCCGAGCTCGCCGGGTCGCTGGTCGCCGCCCTGGCACCGGGTGGGACCTTGCTCGCCTCCGGCATCGCTGCCGACCGGGCGGACGTCGCGACGGGTCCCCTCGAGGCCGCCGGGCTCCACATCGACGAGCGGCGTGAACGTGACGGGTGGGTCGCGTTGCGTGGTCATCGCGTCGGTGCTGGCGCTGCGGACG
>NZ_JBBEBZ010000228.1:32019-45069 GCF_040882075.1 Nitriliruptor sp. | reverse complement strand
TGCGGACGGGGTGGACCCGCGCACCGGGGTCCAGCCGTGAGGACGATGCCCGCGATGATCCCCACACGTCCGGACCACGCCCGGAGCGCCACCCGCCGGATCGTCGGCTCGTGCCTGGTGCTCGCGTTCCTCGCCGGGTGCAGCCTGCCCGCGGCAGGTCCGGAGGAGCCCGCCGGCGATCCGAGCCGGGCCCCGCTCGGTTCCTCGGTCCCGAACCCGACACGGGACGTGTTGCTCGATGAGGTCCAGCGTCTGCGTTCGACGGTGGTCAGCGCCCGGGGCGCCCTCGGCGCAGCGCTCGCGAGCGACGACCCGCGGGCTGCCCGCGACGCGGGTGACGACGCGCTCGCCCTGTTGGTGGCCGACGCGGCCCCGGGGACCGATCCCCGACCGCTGTTCCCGGTCGACACCCTCGACCGCGACGGTGACACCGACGCTCCAGACCAGCTGACCCACACCCTGTCGGCGGCCAGGGAGCTCGGCGGCGGGCTCGGCAACGCCGTGGTGGACCTGCTCCGCGACCCGGTCGCCGGCGACCTCGGGGCGTGGCAGCGCGACGCGGCCGGTGTGCTCGCCTCGGTGACCGCCACGACGCGGGAGGCCGACGACCTCGTCGGCCTCGAGACCGCGATCGGCGAGCTGCCCGGCCTCGGGACGCAGGCCATCGCCTGGGCCCAGCTCACGGCCGCGGCCGGATCCATCGAGGACGCGCGGGCCTACGCGGAGCGCGGTGTGGCCAGCCTCGACGTCCTCGCGGTGAGCCTCGACCTGCTCGGGCTCGACGACGAGGGCGGTGACGGGTGAGCCGCCCACCGACGCGTGGCGGCGGACGCGGGCGAAAGGGCGACCGCCGTGCGTCGCCTGCCGTCCCGGCGCTGCCGCGCGACCCGAGGACGGTCCGCGTCGACGGCTTCACCCACGGCGGCGAGGGCGTGGTCCGCATCGAGGGGAAGGCGGTCTTCGTCCCCGGCGCGTTGCCCGGCGAGACGGTCGTGGTCCGCGTCGTGGAGGACCGCCGCAGCTGGGCCCGCGCCACGCTCGTCGACGTCGTGACCCCCTCCGCCGACCGGGTCGAGCCGGTGGCGGATCCGGACGTGCTCGGAGGTGGCGACCTCGCCCACGTCGCTCCGGACGGGCAGCGTCGCCTCAAGACCCGGGTGCTGCGCGAGCAGCTCGGCCGGCTCGGACGTGTCGCGGAGCCGCCGGTCCACGAGTGTCGAGCCGTCGGACCGGACCTCGGGTACCGCACCAACGTGCGCCTGCACGCCGACCCGGACGGCCGACTCGGCTTCCACCGGGCCGCCAGCCACGCGGTGGTCCCGGTCGACCGCGTGCTGTTGGGCACGCCCGAGGTGCAGGCGTTGCGGGACGTCGTCGGCGACCGGACGGGAGCCGCCGAGGTGTCGCTCCGCGCCCACGCCAGCACCGGGACCGCCGCGGTGACGATCACGCCGGGGCCCGGACCGCTCGACCTGCCGGACGGCGACTTCGACGTGGTCCTCGCGCAACCGAACGGCAGGCCGCTACCGATCCGCGGCGATGGCGTCCTCGCGGAGCGGGTCGCCGGCCTGACCTACCGTTTCGACACGACCTCGTTCTTCCAGGTGTCGGCCGGCGGCGCCGAGGCGCTGGTCGACGAGGTGCTGCGCGCCGTGGGCGCCGTCGACGGTGCGCTCGTCTGGGACCTGTACGCGGGCGTCGGGCTGCTGTCCCTGCCGCTCGCGCGAGCCGGTGCCGAGGTGGTGGCGGTGGAGGGACACCGGCCCGCGACACGCTGGGCGGTGAGCAACGCGGCCGACGCTGATCTCCCGGTCCGTGTCGAGCAAGCTCCGGTCGAGGACCTGGTGCACGCCGTCGCCGAACGCGGACGCACCGACCTCGATCCCCCCGACGTCGTCGTGCTCGACCCGCCACGCACCGGTGCCGGGACCGACGTGATCGCCGACCTCGTCGCGCTCGGTCCCGCCGCCATCGTCTACGTCGCCTGCGATGTCGCCGCGCTGGCCCGCGACACCCGCGCGTTGACCGAGGCCGGCTACCGGTTGACCGGCGCGCAGCCGCTCGACCTGTTCCCGATGACCCACCACCTCGAGACCGTCGCCACCTTCGTCCGGTGACCGCCCGGTGAGCTCCACCGCCTACCGTCCGCCTCGCAGTCGCGGCGACGCCGCGAGCGAGGGAGGCCGCGAGCGAGGGAGGCCGATCGTGCCCGAGGCCAGCATCGACGAGTTCATCTGGGAGGGCCACCGCCTCGTCTACGAGACCCACGGTGAGGGGCCGCGCACGTTCGTGTTCCTGCACGGGCTGCTGCTCGACGCGACCCTCAACCGGGGTATCGGCCGAGCGCTCGCGGAACGCGGCCACCGCGTGGTGCTGCTCGACCTCCTCGGGCACGGGCGCAGCGACCACCCGACGCACGCCTACGACCACCGCATGGAGCTGTGGGCCGAGCAGACGGTCGCCCTGCTCGACCACCTCGAGCTCGACCAGGCCGTGATCGGCGGGGTCTCGCTCGGCGCGAACGTGGCCCTGCAGGTCGCACACGGTGCCCCGGATCGCGTCCGAGGGATGGTGCTCGAGATGCCGGTCCTCGAACGCGGGACGATGGTCGGCGCCGCCGTCTTCCTGCCGATCATGGTGAGCCTGCGCTACCTGCCGTGGGCGTGGGCACCCCTGCGCCGGCTGGCACGCGCCTTCCCGGCGACGGGTCACCCCCTGGATCCCTTCGTCACCCTGATGGGCGTGCACCCGCGCGAGCTCGGCGCCGTGCTCCACGGGTTGTTCGTCGGTGCGGTCACCCCGCCGGAGAAGTCGCGGCGGAACATGCACATCCCCTCGCTGGTCCTCGGACACCGACGCGATCCGCTCCACGCGGTCGACGACGCGACGGCGCTCGTGCGTGAGCTGCCGGACTCCCGGTTCGTCGAGGCGAACTCGATCATCGAGGCCCGCACCCGACCAGCACGGGTCCTCGACGAGATGGACGCCTTCTTGCACGGCGTCTGGGAACCGTCGTCGGTCGACCGGAGCACCGGTTCCTGACCGCGACCGTCACCGTCCGGCTGGTGAGCTCGGCTCCGTGATGAGCAGGGCGGTCAGGTGCCGTCACGAACGCCGAGCACCACCCGGTCGTCCACCCGCACACGACCCGGCTGGACGACGTCGGCCACGACGCCGAGCGAGGCGCCGTTCAGCCGTCCGAGGGTGTCGAGGAGCCTGCCGTCGGTCGGGAGCCCGATCTGCGCCTGGTCGACCATGATGCAGCGAGGCATCACGTCGCGGACGCGGACGACGAGCTCGGGCCCGATCGCGAGCGTGCGCCCGACCCACCTGTCCTCCACGAGCCCGACGAGGTCCGGGGTGTCGAGCACCAGGTTCGGCCGCAGCCGGGCGACGCGGACCTCCCCACCGTGCTCGTCGGCCGCTGCTGCCAGCGACGAGGTGGTGACGAGGTGGAGCGGACCGTCGTCGTGGTGCGGCACGTCGCGCTCGGCACGGAGCCGGACCGGTCGGCCGACGTGCTCGGACAGCAGGCCGTCCACGTCCAGGTCGTCCGCGGCGCGACGCCGACCGTCGGGGAGGAGGATCGTGGGGACCAGGTCGTCGCGTTCGACGCTCGCCGTGAGCTGGAGGAGCCCGTCCATCCGCCGGAAGCGCCGCGAGGACTTGCCGCTCCCGAGCTTGCCGTCAGGGTCGGTCACGGCCCACAGCCGGTCCCCGGTGACCCCGCGTCGGTCGACGTCCACGGCGGTGAGCTGCTCCCCGACCAGCGACTTGACGGGGTAGCGCCACACCTGCCCGATCACCCCGACGGCGTTCACCCTCGACCTCCGGAGCTGCTGGGGCCGGGCGGGCCCGTGACGAGCGCGGCCCCCGGTCGCCCCCACGCGTCACCTCGGACACGGAGGACCAGCGACACCAGCCGGATCACCATCAGCGCCTCGATCGCCAGCCAGAGCCCGAGCAGCCCCCCACCCACCACGGGGACGAGCTGGCCGGCGACGCCCCCGACGACGGCCGCGATGACCGTCCACGTCCGCAGGTAGGCGAAATCCTCGGCACCCATGAGCACGCCGTCCAGCGCGAAGACCGGCCCGTTCACGACGTGTGCCACGGCAGCGACGACCCACGCCGTCCCGATGACGCCGAGCACCGCCGGGTCGTCGGTCAGCAGGCGCGGCAGCAGGTCGCGTCCCGCCACGAGCACCAGCGCGACGACCGCACCTCCGCCGATCCCCCACCGGACCAGATCCCGCCCGTAGGCGCGCGCCTCGTCGAGACGCCCCGCGCCGAGGCTGGTACCGACGATGGCCTGGCCGGCGATGGCGAAGCCGTCCATCAGGAAGCTGACCAGCAGGAACGTCTGGTAGAGGACCTGGTGTCCCGCGGCGGTGACCGCACCCACCCGCGCCGCTGCCGCGGTGACCGCGAGCAGGCCGAGCACCAGCCCGCCGGTGCGCAGGAACAGGTCCCGGCTGACCACCACGAGCGCCCGGAGCTCGACCGCACCCGGACGGCCGTGGCCCGCGATGGGCAGCCCGGTACGGCCGAGGAGCACCGCGAAGCAGACGACGACCACCACCTCGGCGACCACCGTGGCCCACGCGGCGCCCGTGAGCCCGAACCCGAGCGGGATCGCCAGCACGTAGGTCAGCGCCGCGTTGATCACGTTGGCGACCAGCGCCACGAGCAGCGGGGTCCGCGTGTCCGACACGCCGCGGAACGCACCGTGTCCGACGTAGCCGAGGAGCAGGAACGGCACGCCGACCGCCCGGATGCGCAGGTAGGTCACCGCCGGGTCGACCAGCTCGTCCACGGCGCCGAACGCGTGGACCAGCGCCGGGGCACCGAGCAGCAGCACGAGCCCGATCACGACGCCGATGACCGCCGCGACCTGTCCCGCGTGCTGGACGCGCCGGCCCGCGGCGTGGCGATCGCCGGCACCGACGGCGCGGGCGACCGTCGAGGTCGTCCCGAAGACCAGGAAGTTGAACACCCAGGACAGCGCTGTCAGGACACCGACCGCGAGTCCGAGCCCTCCGAGCTGCGCCGCCCCGAGCCGTCCCACCACCGCCGTGTCGACCAGGCCGAGCAACGGGTCGGCCACCAGGGTGCCGACGGCGGGGACGGCGAGGGTCAGGATGTGGCGGTGACGTCGCCGCGCCGGTGGGACGGCCGGCGCCGGGTCGACGGGAGCGGACGGTGGAGACATCCGCGGGACGCTACCGGTCCGGCGTGCCGCCCGGCCCGCGCAGCGGAGGCAGGAGACCCCACGTCGGGTGGCGAAGACACCGGACGCCCCTCCTCCCGCGCGGCCCGAACGGATCCCTCGTGCGCACCTCACCCCGCCTGATGGCCGCGGCACTCGCCGTGGCCCTCGTCGCCTCGACGGCTCCCGCCAGCGCCCAGGAGGCGCCGACGGTCACGAGCCACGTGGTCGAGTCCTTCGATGGCACGCCGATCGTCTCCACGCTGTTCCTGCCGTCCGGTGCGTCCGACGATGCGCCGGTGCCGCTCGTGCTGCGCACCCACGGGTGGGGTGGGACCGGCGAGACCGAGGTCGGGACCGGCACGCTCGCGCGTCTGCTCGACGAGGGCTACGCGGTGTTGACCTGGGACCAGCGAGGGTTCGGGTGCTCGGGCGGCACCGTGCGTATCGACGACCCGCAGTTCGAGGGACGGGACGTGTCCGCGCTCATCGACTGGGCCGTCGCGAACGCACCGGTCGCCAGCATCGACGGTGACCCGATCGTCGGCATGACGGGCGGCTCGTACGCCGGCGGCATCCAGACCGCGACCGCGTCGATCGACTCCCGGCTCGACGCGCTCGCTCCGGAGATCTCGTGGGCCGACCTGCGGTACTCGCTCTACTCCGGCGAGGTGGTCAACCAGGGGTGGGTCGCCGCCCTCTACGCGGCGGGCAAGGCCACCGCGACCCTCCTCGGCCAGTCCCCCGACTGCCCGGCTGGGCCGCAGGACGGGGGGCTCGACCCCGCCATCGACCAGGGCGTCACCGAGTTCATCACCAGCGGGACCGTCGGGCCGGACACCCTGGACTTCTTCGCCAAGTCGTCGCTCGCGTCCTACGGCGAGACCGACCCCGTGACCGTGCCGACGCTGGTCATGCAGGGATCGGTCGACACCCTCTTCGATCTCACCGACGGCTACCGGATCTACGAGCACGTCCGAGACCAGGGGGCACCGGCACGGTTCGTCGCCTTCTGCGGCGGCCACGTCGCGTGTCCCGACACCTACGCGGACGCGGGCGATCGCGCCCACCTCGACGACGCCATCGTTGCGTGGTTCGCCCGGCACCTGAAGGGCGAGGACGTGGCCACCGGCGCCCCGATCGAGTACCGGACCAACGACGGTGAGTGGCGTTCCGCGCCGAGCATGCCGCTGCCCGGCGCGACGGCCGTGCCGCTCGAGGGCCAGGCCGAGGGGCTCGTCGTGGTTCCCGTCCTCGACATCCCCGACGTCGAGGGGCTCGCCGGTCTCATCGCCGTGCCCGAGGGCATCCCGGGGTTGCCGATCACGACCTCGGTACCGACGGCAGAGGGCGACCCGCGCGGCGCGACGTTCCCGGTCGCCGTGGCCGAGGACGGTCCGCTCGAGATCCTGGCGATCCCCGACGTCACGGTCACGGTGTCGGGCACCACGGTCCCGCTCGACCAGGCATCACCGACGGCGCACATCTTCGTCAAGTTCGTCCACCGCGAGGCCGGCGAGGTGCTCAACCTCCAGGAGGGCGCCATCGCGGTCGACCTGTCGGACGGCGAGGTCACCGTCGACGTGCCGATGCCGGGGCTGGCCTACACCCTCCCCGAGGGCGACCACCTCGACGTTCAGGTCGCGACCAACTCGCTGATGCACGCGAGCGGACGGGTCCCGGCCGTGCTCGACGTGACGCTCGCGGGCTCGCTGCCGATCGTCGGGACGGCAGGCCGACCCAGCCCCGACGAAGGCGACGCCGTCGCGGGACCTGCGGACGGGTCCGGTGACGAGGTCGAACCGCAGCCGGTGAGCCACGACCGCCCCCTGCCGGTCACGGGCGCGAACGGCTCGGTGCTGCTGGGGCTGCTCGCGCTGTCGACGGCGGCGCTGCTCCGTCGGCGGCCGAAGTTCGCCTGACGGCCGACCGCCGACGCAGCCCGACGACCCCGATGCCGGCGACTGGCCGCGCGGCGGCTGCGGCAACGCCGGTCAGGCGAGCTCGTCGAGCTCGCGGCGCAACCGCTCGCGGCGGGTCTCGAGGTAGGCAGCTGCGGAGCGGGTCGCCCGGCGGGCCGGGTCCTCGACATCGTCGGCGCTCGCGACCCTGAGGGCGGCGAGCTCGTCGAGTTCGGAGCCTGGGGCATCGGTGTGCCCGGCGGTGGCGTCGTCGGACGGGGTGGCGTGTGAGGCGAGGTCCCGGGCAGCCCGGAACGGGACCAAGGCGGGCCGGGTCGCACGGGAGACCGTGCGGCGGACGACGTCGAGGGGCGGGTGGTGGACCATCGCGGCCTCCTCCTCGGGGGATCAGCGGCGGCCCGGCTCCGCGGCGACTGTGCCCGGCACGGACGGGTTCGATGGGCCACGGACCCGACCGTGTGGACGTCCCGCAGCGGGATGTTCACGCTGCGTGCGGCACCCGCTCGCACGGCGCGGTCGACGCCGGTCCAACCGGCCTGGGCGGCCCGTGCCACCTCGTCGCAGCGGCCCGTGCAGCCGCTCCGCTCAGCGCCCGAGCGTCGCCGCGAGGCCACCGGTCAGGGCCCGTCGCACCTCGTCCATCGGCAGGTCGACCAACCCACGGATCGTGAGCCGTTCGCCACCCACCGTGCCGACGTCCGCGAGCGGCACCTCGGCATCAGCGCAGAGCTGCGCGAACTCGCGCACGCGACGGGACGGGACCGTGATGATCACCCGTCCTGGGGCCTCGCTGCACAGCACCTGTGCGGGGGGCAGGCCGGCGCCGGCGTCCACGTCCACGCCGATGTCCCCCGCCACGGCGCACTCGGCGAGCGCGACCAGCAGCCCCCCCGTGCCGACGTCGTGCGCCGAGTGGATCCACCCCTCCGCGGCGGCGAGGTGGAGCACCTCGGCGATGGCTGCCTCGAGCTCGAGATCGACCGGCGCCAGCACGCCACCGAGCGGCTCGTCGAGGTAGCGCTGCAGCTCCGATCCCGCGAGCCCGGGAGCGGTCGGGGCGCCGAGCAGGAACACGAGGTCACCCTCGTCCTCGAGCGCGATGTCGATCGCGTCCTCGGCGTGCTCGAGCACCCCGAGGATCCCCACGACCGGGGTCGGGTGGATCGCCCGCCCTCGCGTCTGGTTGTAGAGCGACACGTTGCCACCGGTGACGGGGACGCCGAGGGTGCGGGTCGCCTCGCCGAGGGCGCGGATGGACTCCGCCAGCTGCCACATGATCTCGGGCCGCTCGGGATCGCCGAAGTTCAGGCAGTTGGTGGTGGCGAGCGGGCGGGCCCCGACGCAGGCGACGTTGCGGAACGCCTCGGCCACCACGCGGCGTGTGCCCTCGACCGGGTCGAGCTCGCACCAGCGGCCGTTGC
Source organism: Nitriliruptor sp. (assembly GCF_040882075.1). Classification (NCBI taxonomy): domain Bacteria; kingdom Bacillati; phylum Actinomycetota; class Nitriliruptoria; order Nitriliruptorales; family Nitriliruptoraceae; genus Nitriliruptor; species Nitriliruptor sp. The sequence goes on along the minus strand of NZ_JBBEBZ010000228.1, from coordinate 36,517 downwards.
CGTCGGTGGCGCAGGCGACCGCCCGGTTCGAACCGGGCAGGCGCACGACCCCCGCGTCCCCCATCCCCGGAGCGAGCACGGTGCCGCCGAGCACGAGGTGGTCGTACTGCTGCGTCACCCAGTCGGGGGTGGCGATGTTGGGGGAGGCCAGGAACCCGAGGGCGAAGGCACCGAGGTCGTGGGCCCCGTCCGGACCGCCACCCTCACCCGGCAGGCGGAGCGACTCGGCGTCGACCGCCGCGTAGTCGTCGAGCCACCCCGGCCGCTCACGTGGGCGGTCGTAGGTCGGGCCCTCGTCGGCGAGCGATCGCGCCGGCAGGTCGGCGATGACCTCGCCGCGCCGGTGGAGCACGAGCGCGTCGCCGTCGCTGACCTCGCCGATGACCGAGGCGGGCACGCCCCACTTCGCAGCGACGGCGAGCACCTCGTCGAGGTCGGCGGGGCCGACGAGCGCGAGCATGCGCTCCTGCGACTCCGAGCAGAGGATCTCCCAGGAGTCGAGCGTCGGGTCACGCAGGTGGACGAGGTCGAGGTCGACGTCCATCCCGAGCGACGCCTTGGACGCCAGCTCCGAGGTCGAGCAGGCGATGCCGGCGGCGCCCATGTCCTGGATGCCGGCGACGAGGTCGCGTTCGTACAGCTCGAGGCAGCACTCGATGAGCTGCTTCTCGGCGAACGGGTCGCCGACCTGCACGTTGGGTCGTTTGTCCTCGAGCGCGTCGTCGAACTCCTGGCTGGCGAGGACCGACGCGCCGCCGATCCCGTCGCGGCCCGTGGCGGACCCGAGCAGCACCGCCTTGTCACCGACGCGTTCCGCCTTGGCGAGCTGCAGTCGGTCCTTGCGCAGCACCCCGATGGCCAACACGTTGACGAGGGGGTTGCCGGCGTAGGTCTCGTCGAACACCAGCTCGCCGCCGATGTTCGGGACACCGACGCAGTTGCCGTACCCGCCGACGCCGCGCACGACCCCGTCGATGAGGTGGCGCTGGAAGGCGTCGACCGGACGTTCGCGGCCCGTGCCGTCGGTCCACCCGCCCGGGTCGCCGAAGCGCAACGGGTCCATCACCGCGATCGGCCGGGCACCCATCGTGAAGATGTCCCGCAGGATCCCACCGACCCCGGTGGCCGCCCCCTGGTAGGGCTCGACGTAGCTCGGGTGGTTGTGCGACTCGATCTTGAACGCGACGGCGAGGTCGTCGCCGACGTCCACGACCCCGGCGTTCTCCCCCGGTCCAGCCAGCACCCGTCCGACCTGCCCCCCGAGCTCGTGGGGACGCGCCTCGGTGGCCAGGCCGCGCAGGTGGATCTTGGTCGACTTGTAGGAGCAGTGCTCGGACCACATCACCGAGTACATCCCGAGCTCGGAGACCGTCGGCGTCCGGCCGAGGGTCTCGACGACCTGGTCGTACTCGTCACCGCGCAGACCGAGCTCGTGACCGAGCTCGCGAGCCCGCTCGGGGGTCAGCGTCTCGTCGGCGGGGAAGGTGCGCTCGGTCACGTGGGACGGCCTTCGCGGGGCGGGATGCGGAGGATCGGAGGCTACTCCAGCCACCCTCCGCGACCGGAGCCGACACCGGCGCTGGGTACCCTCGTCTCCGGCCCACCCGACCGCCGCTGGAAGGCTCGAACGTGGACGCCCTGAACACCCTCCGCGCCGTGCTCGTCGGCCTGGCGTTCATCGCCGCGGTCATCCTCGCGTTCGACGGCCAGTGGGTGCCGGCGGTCGTCCTCGGCGTCGGGATCCTGGCGCACTTCGGTCTGTGGGGGTACCTCCGTGCCGAGAAGCGCAGGGCCCGCGACGCCGACCCGCTCGCCGACCTCGCCCACCCCTGACCCTCGGCGGCTGCGCTCGGACAACTTCCTGGGCCGCAGCCCAGGAAGTTGCATCACCTCGTTCGCCGGAGCCGGTGCGGCCGGGCTCTGCCGCAACTTCCTGGGCGGGAGCCCAGGAAGTTGCGGGAACGACCTGCCGCCTGAACATCGGTGGAGCCGGCGCCGCGGGTCAGCGGGCTTGCCAGACGGGGGCGCGCTTCTGGGCGAAAGCGGTGATGCCCTCCATCGCGTCGGCGGTCGCACCGACCCGTTCGATCTCGGCCTGGTTGCGCGCCCAGTCGCCCGACTCGGACGGCACGCTGCGGTCCACGATGCCGGTCGCGAGCCGCTTGCTGGCCTGCACCGCCAACGGGGCGTTCGCGCAGACCCGGGCAGCCAACTCGAGCGCCCGGTCGAGCACCTCGGCCTGCGGGACGATCCGGTTGATCAGGCCCCACCGCGCGGCGTCCTCGGCCGTGATGGGGTCGCCGGTCAGGATCGCCTCCATGGCGACCTTCGTCGGCAGCTGTTGCGGCAGCCGGAGCACCCCTCCCGCCGCGGCGATGATCCCGCGCTTGACCTCCGGCAGACCGAACGCTGCGGTGTCGGCGGCGACGACCAGGTCGCTAGCGAGCGCCAGCTCGGTCCCACCCCCGAGCGCTGGGCCGTTGACCGCCGCGATGGTGGGGATCGACACGGCGTGGCTGACGTAGCCCGCGAACCCCCACTCGGGGTGTTCGGGGACGAGCGGGAGCTCGCCGCGACCGAGCGCCTTGAGGTCGGCGCCGGCGCAGAACGACCGGTCCCCCGCGCCGGTGAGCACCAGGCACCACACCTCCGGGTCCGCGTCCGCCTCGGCCAGCGCTGCGCCGACGCGGGTCGCCACCTCGGTGTCGACGGCGTTGCGGGCCTCGGGACGGTTCAGCGTGACGACCACGGTGTGGTCGATCCGTTCCACGAGGACGGGGTCGGCGGCCGGCGGGTCGGTCACGGGTGCGGTGGGATCGGTCACGGTCGGTTCCTCGGTGAGGTTGTCAGGGGACGATGACGGGGCCGGCGTCGAGCGACGTCAACGCGACGGTGCGGCCGATGTGGGTCAGATCTCCGGATGGGAGCGCGGCGAGGGACAGCGATGCGGCAGCGGCGAGGTCACCTGGCGCCGTCGCGGCGGCGACCCGCGTGCCGTCGCTGGTCCGGCCGATCACGTAGGCACGTGCGGGCTGGCCGTCGCGCCCGTGCTCGACCGTCCAGGTCTCGATGCGTAGGTCGATCGGGCCGTCGACCTGGCGCAGCAGGTCGGCAGCGTCGCGGACCGGCGGGGCGTCGGTCGCGTCGACCGGGGTCGGGTCGGGGTCACCGACGTACCCGTCCGGGTGGGCACGATCGGCGAGGACGGTCACGTGCTGCTCGGTGAGGTAGCCGCCGTTGGCGTGGACCATCGCCACCGACGCGTCGTGTCGCAGCCGACGTGTCGTCGCGGCGATCGCGTGCAGCGAGTAGCTGCTGAGCGGACCACCGAAGGCCGCGTGGCCGCCCGTGGCACTCGGGGTGGCGTCGTCGGGTAGGCCGAGGTGCCGCATCAGTAGCTCGGGGACCACCGGGAAACAGCTGTAGACGTCCACCAGCTCCAGATCGCTCGCGGTCAGCCCGGCGCGATCCATCGCTCGGTCGAGCGCCAGCTCGAGGGCGACTGAGCGGTGGAAGGCGCGACGTTCGAGCACGTCGGCGGTGTCGGTGGCCCCGGCTCCACCCCAGACGTGGACCCACCGGTCCTCGCGGATGCCGTGCGCCCGAGCCGCGGTGACCGACGTGACGAGCACGGCGGCGGCCTGGTCCACGTGGGGCATGGCGTTCACAGCGAGGGGGTAGGGCTCGACGACCATCCGGTTCCCCGGCGCGACCGTCGCGATGTCGTCGGGGGTCCGCACCTCGCGGTTCCAGGCGGCGGGGTTGGCCGCAGCGACCTCCGTGAGACGGGCGTAGAGCGCAGCCGATCGGTGCACCCCCTCGGACGGCGCCAACCCGAGGTCGGCCTGTAGCGCGTTCTGGAACATCGGGTAGACGCGCGCCGGCAGCACGATCTCGCCCGCGAGCATCCGCGGGGTCCCGAGCTCCGAGGGATCGAACGACGGCGGACCACCCGGCTGCGCGGACCACCCCGCGGCGGCGACCGGGTCCCGCCCGGCCTTCGCGAGCGCGGTGACGGAGGCCTGCGCCTCACCACCGACCAACAGCGCGACCTCGGTCTCACCGGACGCGATCCGGGCAGCGGCCCGCTCGAGCAGCCGCGTCGGCCAATGCCCGCCGACGGTCGTGTCCTCGAGGTGCTGCGCGGCCGCGCCGATCGACCGGGCGACGAGGGCCGCAGCGTCGTCGTAGGCCCAGCTGCTGGTCCTCACAGCCGAGACGTCGCCGACCGCCCGCAGCAGGGCATCGCCGCCACCGGCATCCCCCGCTGCCGCGTGGACCGCCTCGAGGATGAGCTCCAGCGGTTCGCGGGCGGCGTCGGGATCGCGGTCGCGGTTGCCGAGCACCTCGCCGACACCCACGATCACGGCTCGTCGGTCGTCCACGGGCATCTCCTCGGTGGTGTGAGCAGGGTCGGTGGGCGACGTCCGGACGGCGGACGTCGCCGGGCGGACCGTGGGGGCCGTGGGGGCCGTGGGGGCCGTGGGGGCCGTGGGGG
>NZ_JBBEBZ010000228.1:0-31919 GCF_040882075.1 Nitriliruptor sp. | reverse complement strand
GGGGGTCAGAGACGTGGGAGGTCAGAGACGTGGGAGGTCAGAGACGTGGGAGGTCAGAGACGTGCGGCGGCGGTGGCCAGTGCGACGACGTGGTCGATGAGCTCGTCTGGAGGGACCGTCGCCGCATCGGTGGCCCAGGCGATGAGCAGCTCGACGACCCCCCCGGTCAGGAGCGCCCCCGTGACCGCCTCGGCGGGACCGGCCGACCCAGCCTTGCGGTCGTCGTCGCGGAGCGCTCGCATCAGGCGCGCCGCCAGGTCGCCGAACCGAGCCAACAGCTCGCGGCGCCGCATGCGGAACCGCTCCGTCGCCAGCGACTCGACCAGCGCGACCCGGACCTGCCGCGGATCGGACGCGAAGCGGTCGACGATGCCCTCCAGCACGAGCCGCGCTCGCACGACCGCGTCGGCTTCCGGGGTGGCGACGGCCACCCGGATCACCTGCTCCACCTCGTCGCTGATGCGCTCGACCACGGCGAGGAACAGCTCCTCGCGGTCGGCGAAGTGCTCGTAGAGGTAGCGCTGGCTCAAACCTGCGGTCCGGCAGATGCCTGCGACCGTGGCTTCCGACCAGCCGTCAGCAGCGAAGCGCTCAAGACCGGCGTCGAGCAGCTGTTCGCGCCGGCGTCGGTGGCGCTGCGTGGCGTCGAGGCCGCCGTAGACGCGCTCGCCGTCGCTCACCTCGCCTCCCTCCGTGTCGCCAGATCGCATCAGGAACGGTACCGTACAAGATGAACCTCACCGTTCCCGATGCCGCCCGGACGTAGGAGCCCACCGTGCACGATCCGATCTGGGACACCCCCGAACGTCTCGCGCTCCGCGAGAGCACGCGGCGCTTCACCGAGCGGGAGGTCGTCCCCAACATCGCGGCCTGGGAGGAGGCCGGGGCGCTGCCGCTGAGCTTGCACCGGACCGCGGCGGACGCGGGCCTGCTCGGCGTCGGCTTCCCCGAGCACGTCGGTGGGGCGGGCGGCACCGCGGTCGACACCTGGGTGATCGCTGAGGAGATGATCCAGGCTGGCGGGTCGTCGGGGCTGCTGGCGGGACTGTTCACCCACGGGATCGGACTGCCCCACCTCATCACCGCCGGCGACCCGAGGCAGATCGATCGCGTGGCGCGACCGGTGCTGGCCGGGGACGCCATCGTGTCGCTGGCGATCACCGAACCGGAGGCCGGGTCGGACGTCGCGGGCATCACCACGCGTGCCGTCCGCGAGGGGGACGAGTACGTCGTCACCGGCGCCAAGATGTTCATCACCTCGGCGACCCGGGCCGACTTCATCACCACCGCGGTCCGCACGGGTGACGCCGGAGCTGGCGGGATCTCGCTGCTGGTGATCGATGCCGACAGCCCCGGACTCGAGGTGTCGGCACCCCTGAAGAAGATGGGCTGGCTGTGCTCGGACACCGGTGAGCTGCGCTTCGATCAGGTGCGCGTCCCGGCCGGCAACCTCATCGGCGCGGAGAACAGCGGGTTCCTGCAGATCATGCAGCAGTTCGCCGCGGAACGGCTGTCGCTGGCCGTCCAGGCCTACGCCACCGCGCAGCGCTGTCTCGACCTGACCATCCGCTACGCCAAGGAGCGCCAGACCTTCGGCCGCCCCATCGCGACCCGGCAGGTGGTGCGTCACCGCATCGCCGAGATGGCGCGCCAGGTGGACGTGGCTCGCACCTACACGCGGGCGGTCGCCGAGCGCTGGCAGGCCGGAGACGATGTCATCAAGGAGATCGCGATGGCCAAGAACACCGCGGTGTTCGCCTGCGACCGCGTGGTCGACGACGCCGTGCAGCTCCACGGCGGCATGGGGTACATGCGCGAGAGCGAGGTCGAGCGCCACTACCGCGACGCCCGCATCCTCGGCATCGGCGGCGGGACCAACGAGATCATGACCGAGGTGGTCTCGCGCCTGCTGCTCGCCTAGATCAGGCGGAGGTGGCCGCGGCCTCGAGCACGCTGCTGAAGAACCCGCGCCCGTCGGTCCCGCCGACGAGCTCGGGGTCGACCGCGTGCTCGGGGTGGGGCATCAGACCGACGACGTTGCCCGTCTCGTTGCAGACCCCGGCGATGTCCCGCTCGGACCCGTTGGGGTTGGTCCCCAGGGCGTACCTGGCGACGACCCGTCCCTCAGCCTCGAGCTGATCGAGGGTGTCCGGATCGGCGTGGTAGCGACCCTCACCGTTCTTGACCGGGATGATGACCGTCTCGCCCCGCCGGAAGCTCCGGGTCCAGGCGGTGTCGGCGGTGTCGATCGTCAGCGGCACGTCCTTGCAGACGAACCGGAGCCGCGCGTTGCGCAGGAGCGCGCCGGGCAGCAGCCCCGCCTCGCACAGCACCTGGAAGCCGTTGCAGATCCCGAGCACCGGCCCGCCACCGCGAGCGAGGTCGGCGACCGCCCGCATGACCGGGGAGCGGTGCGCGACCGCACCGCAGCGCAGGTAGTCCCCGTAGCTGAAACCGCCCGGCAGGATGACCGCGTCGACGCCGTCCACGGTCTCGTCGGCGTGCCAGAGGCGGACCGGCTCGCCACCGACCGCGGCGACGGCCGTCCGTGCGTCCCCGTCGTCGAGCGAGCCGGGGAAGGTCACGACACCGATGCGCACGGGGGTCCTCCGGGGGCGATGGAGCGGGGAGCGTTCGAGCGGTGGAGCGGTCGAGCGGTCGAGCGGTCGAGCGGTCGAGCGGGAGCAAGCTAGCCGTCGCCCGGCCGGTACCCCGCGGCGATCAGCGACGCCAGCGGGTCGGGTTCGTCGAGCAGCTCCTCGACATCGAGGCAGCCGCGCGGGTCCCCCTCGGGGAAGACCAGACGATCGCAGGCGGCGAGCTGCGCCTCGGCAGCGGTCAGCGCAGCCTCGGCGCTGATCGGCGTGCCGGGGAAGTCGTCCTCGCCGAGGAGGGTCAGCTGACCGATGATCGCCGGCGCGGCGCGGGTGGCGTCCTCGAACTGGAACGCTGCGTTCAGTTCGAGGACGATCCGCTGGTCGTCGGTGGCGCGCAGCGACGATTCGACCCCGGACAGCTCGAAGACGGCGAACCGCAGCTGGCCACGCGTGGTCGTCCACTCGCGTAGACCCGACTCCGCCGCGGGGAACTGGCCGCTCCGCAGCAGGGCGCACGCGGCGCCGAGCGCTCGGGACCCCGCAGCACGAGCACCGGGATCGCCGATCAGCGACACGGCGGCGGTGCAGGACGGGCCTGGCTCGGCGTCCTCGACGGTCCCGAGGACCGCGTCGCCCCGGTCGACGGTGGTCACCTCGTCGCCGGCCGGGCGGCGCTCGGCGGGCGGGATCGTCTCGCGGCCGGCCAGGAACGTGGCGGCCCAGATCATCACAACGATGCCGATCGGGACCAGGATCAGCATCGCGATCACGAACCACCGGTGCAGCACCGGCTCGCCGGTGGGCAACGTCGGCAGGCCGTCGTCGCGCAGCGGCGGCAGCGGCGGGCGTTCGCTCACGCGGTGGCGCTCGCCGACCCGCTCGCGGTGGCGCTCGCCGACCCACCCGTGGCGCCGTCGAGCACCCGCCAGGTGTAGGACTCGATGACCGGGTTGGTGAGGAAGTCCGCGCACATCCGCGTGACGAGGGTCTCGAGCTCGGCGTGGTCGGCCGCCTCGACGTCGAGCTCGAGGTGCTTGCCGATACGCACGTCCGACACGCTGTCGAACCCGAGCCCGGGGAGCGCGTCCTCCACCGCACGACCCTGCGGGTCCAGGATCTCGTGCTTGAGCAGCACGTCGATCGCGACGCGGGGCATCGTCAGCTCCTGCGGGTCGGCCCCCGGCGGATCCGGGGCGTGCGAGGGTCGGCAGCGTACCGAGGCGCTTCAGGACGCCGGGCGCTGACGACGGCCGTGGGCGGTCAGCTGCTCGGGTCCAGCTCGCGGTGGGGCGATGCACCCCCGACCACCCGGGCGAGCTGCTGCGGGTCGACGGGCTTGCGGAGCCAACGGGCACCGATGCGATCGGCCACGGCGGCCAGACGCTGCTCGTCCGCACCCGAGAGCAGCTGCAGGTCGAGGGAGACCACGACCTGTGGGTCGTCGTCGATCACCAGCACCCGAGCCACCGTGACGCCCCATCGGCCGACCGGACCGCCACCGTGCGGTCCGCATCGACCAACGAGCGGTCGCGTGAGCGGTGACGCTCAAGCCACCACCGCCGACCTCAGATCATCGCCTGGGACGGGACGTCGGGGTTGGCCTTGACGTAGGCCGCCATCGCCCGGAACCAGGTCTCGCGGTCGGGCCGGGCGATGCCGTCCTCGACGAGCGCCGCGTCCGCCTGGTCGGTGGTGTAGTGGGCCGGGTGGCTGAAGTAGTTCACCGACGCCGGGGGCAGCCCCATGAGCGCCTGGACCCCCGGGACCCGGCGGAGCGCGAACTTGGCGATCCCCATCGTGAGCGGGACGGTCACGAGCCGCTTGTTCGTCGCCTCGCTGAACAGTTCGATCAGATCGCGGATGGTGTACGGCTCGGGGTCGGCCAGCGCGTAGGTGGCGCCGAGGGTGTCGTCGCGCGCGGCGAGCGCGTCGATGGCGTCGACCACGTAGTCGCGCGGGACGATGTTGAACCGGTACCCGTCCGGGTCCCCGACGGTGGGCATCACCGCCACCCGCGGCTGCTTCACGAGCCACCGCAGGATGAAGTAGGGGCCGTCGTACTTCTGGGTCGCGCCGGTCGTCGAGTCACCGCCGACGACCGATGGCCGGTAGATGGTCGTGGGCAAGCCGTCGGCTGCCGCCTCGGCGACGATGACCTCGGCGAGGTACTTGGTCTCCTCGTAGAAGTTGTTGAAGCGCTGCCCCTTGACCAGGTCGGTCTCGCGGAAGATCCCCGGCCAGCGCCCAGACACGTAACAGGTCGACACGTACTGCAGCCGGTCGAGGTCGGGGCAGGCGCGGCAGAAGTCGACCACGTGGCGGGTGCCGTCGACGTTGACCGCCATGCCGACGGGGCGGGCCACCTCGAGGTCGTAGACCGCGGCGAGGTGGAACACCTCGTTGGTGCGTGCCACCAGGTCGGCGTAGGCGTCACCGAGGCCGAGATCGGACTTGGTGATGTCACCGACCACCAGCTCGATGCGGTCGGCGGTCGACGCGTCCGCCGCGACGAGCTGGTCGACGCGCGCTCGGGCGAGCTCCAGGAAGGAGCGTTGCACGAGACAGACGGCCACGGCCTCCGGATCGCGATGCAGGACGCGTGGCAGCAGCTCGGTGCCGAGGAAACCGGGGAAGCCGGTGAACAGGACGGTGCGGGGCACGAAGAGCTCCTCGAACGGGTGCAGCGGTGACAGGGTGGCGCTGGCTCAGAACCAGCGGGGGATGCGGGGGAGGCGTCCGAGCAGCTTGACGGCCGGAGACAGGACGGCGGCGGTCCGTTCGTCCGAGAGCAACGGCAACGAGCCGACGGGGATGAGCGACTGCGACGCGATGGTCTGCACCTCGGTGTACTTCCAGATGCCCTCGCGACCGTGGCGGCGACCGAGTCCGGAGTCCTTGAAGCCCCCCATCGGGGCATCGACCGACGCCCACGTCGCGGCGTAGGCGTCGTTGACGTTCACGGTGCCGGACCGGATGCGTGCGGCGACACGCTGGCCGCGGCGGACGTCGCGGGTCCACACGCTCGCGTTCAGGCCGTAATCGCTGTCGTTGGCGCGGGCGATCGCTTGGTCCTCGGTGGCGAAGGTGGACAGGGTCACGACCGGGCCGAAGGTCTCCTCGCCGTGCACGCGCATGTCGGGGGTGACGTCGGTCAGCACCGTCGGGGCGTACACGAGCGGGCCGACGGCGGTGCGGGGTTCACCGCCGGTGAGCACGCGCGCACCCTTGGCCACCGCGTCGTCGACGTGCGCCGACACGGTCTCGAACTGCTGGCGGGACGCGAGCGAGCCGACGTCACCACCCCAGGCCAGCTCGGTGGACAGCGTCAGGCCGTTGACCCGGCTGAGGAAGCGCTGGGTGAAGTCCTCAGCGATCGACTCGTGCACCAGCAACCGCTCGATGGAGATGCACAGCTGCCCGGCGGACGCGAAGCAACCCCGCACGGCACCGTCGACGGCGCGGTCGAGGTCGGCGTCCTCGAGCACGACCATCGCGTTCTTGCCGCCGAGCTCGAGCGCGCAGCCGATGAGCTGCTCGCCGGCCTGCTGAGCGACGGTCCGACCGACCTCGGTCGAGCCGGTGAAGGTCACGAAGTCGACCTGCTCGATCATCGGGGTGCCGAGCACCGACCCGCGTCCGGTGACCACCGTCACCAGGTCCTCGGGCACACCCGCCTCGATCGCCAGGTCGACGATCCACAGGGCGGTGAACGGTGTCTGCTGGGCGGGCTTCAGGACGCACGCGTTCCCCGCCGCGAGCGCGGGGATGATGTCGGTGATGGCCATCGACAGGGGGTAGTTCCACGGAGCGATGAAGCCCACCACGCCCTTCGGGTGGCGGACCTCGCTGGTGGTGGTGAGCAGGGGCAACGCGCCCTCGCGGCGCTGCGGAGCGAGGTGGCTACCGGCCGTCCGCGCGTAGTAGCCCGCGACGATCGCGACGTCGGCGACCTCCTCGAAGGCGTGGCCGCGGACCTTGCCGGACTCGAGCTGGATGAGGTCGAGGACCTCGTCCTGGCGCTCGAGCACGAGGTCACCGAGCCTGCGGAGCACCCGGGCGCGTTGGCGTGGCGACCGTGCCGCCCAGCCCACCTGAGCCGCCCGCGCGCGGCGGACCGCCTCGGTGACGTCGTCGGCGGTGCAGGACGGGACGGCACCGACCGGCTCGAGCGACAGCGGCGAATCCACGGTGATGTCATCCCGGTCACCGGTGGTCACCACGCGCGCGAGCAACCGGTCGAGCACCGGGTGCGGGAGCGTCGGGACGGCGGCCGAGACCCCGAGACCGGGGCCGGGGCGTGACCCGGCATCGGCGGACCGCACCGTCGCGGGCGCGTCGTCGGCATCGGTGGTCGTCACGGGGGCGGTGGCCATCGCAGCTCCAGGCGGGGTGACCAGGGACGGTACGGAGCCGGCGACCGGCCGGTCAACACCAGTTGATGTCACACCGGCCACCGTCGCACCCCACCGGGGAGCGGTCGCGTCCGCACGAACGAGCGGCGCAGCGACGGTGCGCTCCCGCTCAGGACCCCTGCCGGTACCGTCCCGCGCGTGACCGTCGCCCGCCTCGCACTCGGCCTCGCACTCACCGCCGTGCTGGCCGGTGGGTGTTCGTCCGACGCGCCCGAAGCTCCGAGCGTCGCGCCGACGGCCATCCCCACGTCGGAACCGGAACCGGAACCCGAGCCGGAGTCCGAGCTCCCGGAGGACGTCACCGGCGAGGTGGTGGACGTCCGCGTCAACGACCTCTCGATCGTGGACAGCGGCCTGCACCGCGATGGCGCCGAGGCGGACGTCAGCACCCCACCGGACGCGGCTGCCATCGATGCCGCCGTCGGCGCCGCGACGGCGTGGCTGGACGGCCACCTCACCGACCTCGTGGGCGGCGGGGCCGGGTCGATCGAGGCCGACGGGCTGACGGGTGAGACGGCGGCACTGACGGTCGGCCTGACCGATCCGACGCGCGTGGTGACACACGCTCGTTACGCGTTCACCGTCGGCGCACGGGGGCTCCCCGAGTGGGTCCACGTCACCGTCGACCTCGACCGGCACGACGACTCCGAGGCGAGCGCGACCTTCGTGTTCCTGCCGACGGCCGAGGGCGTCCACCTGCTCGCCGCTAGGCCGACAGCCGAGACGAGCCCGTGATCGGCTGGCACCACGGCCCCGGAGCCCACGCACGTCCCGGCCCCCTCAGGGGGGTGGCGGTGGTCGCGCTCGTGTTCGCGCTGCTCGGGACGGGGACCGCTGCGGCGAGCGGGGGGTGGCGCCTGCCGGTCGGCGACGGCCAGCCGCTCACCCTGCTCCTGCTCGGCTCCGACATGGGGCCACCTCGCGACGGCGTCGTCGAGCGGGGAAACGCCGATGGTTTCCAGCTGCTCTTCGTCTCAGCGGACCGCCAGCACGCCACGATCATCTCGATCCCGCGCGACGCGTACGTCCCCGTGCCAGGGCTCGGCCGACAGCGCATCAACGCCTGCCTGCAACGTGGCCCGGAGCGGTGCGTCGAGACCGTGGAAGCCCTCTTCGGGCTGGACGTCGACGGGTACCTGCTGACCGGCATGCGCGCGTTCTCGCGGGCCGTCTCCCGCTTCGACGGGATCGAGGTCGAGGTCCCCCGAGCCCTCCGGGTCGGCAACACCCACATCGCTCCCGGTCGCCAGAACCTCTCCGGGCCGGAAGCGCTCGTCTACGCCCGCGATCGCAAGAGCCGTCCCGACGGCGACGTCGGCCGGTCCCGGGCGCAGGCGGAACTGCTCGCGACCGCACACCGTCAGGTCGTCTCCGACCCGTCCCCCCAGGCGGTGCTCCACGCGCTCGGCGTCCTGCGGCGGCACAGCGTGACCGACCTGTCGGGACCCGAGCTGGTGCAGCTCGGGTTCGAAGCGCTACGCCTCCCGCCGGCGAACGTGGAACGGGCCACCGTGCCCGGGTCCTACGGCTTCGCCGGTCGCGCCTCGGTCCTGTTCCTCCACGACTCCGCCGCCGCGTTGGTCGCGGATGCCGCCGAGGACGGACGGATCGGTCCGTGAACGATCCGCTCCGGGTCGTGGTGGTGGCGGACACCCACCTGAAGCGGGCGTGGCCGAACCGCACCCTGCCCGACGCCGCCGTCGAGCTGCTCCGCACCGCCGACGTCGTGCTCCACGCCGGCGACATCACGCAGGCCGAGCACCTCGAGGCGATCGCCGCCGCGGCGGACGCGCCGGTCCACGCCGTGCTCGGCAACAACGACCCCGAGCTCGCCGGCGACCTGCCCGAGACCCTCGAGCTGGAGCTGGGCGGCGTGCGGGTCGGGATGATCCACGACAGCGGTCCGACGAGGGGTCGCGAGCAGCGCCTGCACGAGCGGTTCCCGACCTGCGCTGTGGCCATCTTCGGCCACAGCCACGTCCCGTGGAACGCTCCCGGCATCGACGGGCAGCTGCTGTTCAACCCCGGATCACCGACGGAGCGACGCCAGCAACCCCACCGCACCGTCGGCGTGCTCGAGCTCGCCGACGGTCGCATCACCGCCGCCCGCATCGAGGTCGTCTGACGCGCGGCCCGGCACCGGGCTGCCGGCGCGTCAGCTCAACAGCGACGCGGCCACCGGGGCCAGCACCAACGCGGGCAGGAGGTTGGCCACCCGGACGGCACGTACCTCGAGCAACCGCAGCCCGAGTGCCGCGACGAGGACGCCACCGGTCGCGGTGAGCGCGAGCAACATCGGCTCGGTGAGGGCGGGCGCGATGGCCGCAGCGGCCAGGGTGATCGTGCCCTGCAGCACGAGCAACGGGAGCGCGGCGAACGCGACCCCGATGCCGAGCGCCGATGCGAACGCCAAGGCGATCGAGCCGTCGAGCACCGCCTTGACCGCCAGGAGCTCGATGTCACCCGACAGGCCGTCCTGGAGCGACCCGATGATGGCCAGCGGTCCGACGCAGACGATCATCGTGGTGATGACGAAACCCTCGACGAACCGGTGCCGCGGGTCGCTCGCCCCGAGCGGATGCTCGAGGACGTCCCGGTCCGGCCCCGAGGGTTCGGGGGCGAGCTCGAACTCACCGCCGGGCGGCGCGCCGAGGACGCGGTCCCGCAGCCGCTCACCCACCCAGGCGAGCCGCGCCTCGATGTCGACCAACTCCCCGAGCATCCCCCCGAGCACGAGGGCACCGAGCACGACCAGCACGGCCGCCGGACCGACCGCGGCACGCAGCTCGGGCGAGAAGGTCTCCAGCGCGTCGGAGACGCCGAGCACCAGCACGAACACCCCGACCACGTCGGTCGTCCCGGTTCGGACACGCGTCGGCAGCCGGTCCCCGAGCAGGGATCCGGCCAGGGCGCCGACGACGATCGCGCCACCGTTGAGCAGGGTCCCGAGCACGCGTGGACCGTACCGGGACCGGCGTGCTCAGAAGATCGACAGGTCGAACCGCTCGGCGAGGTGGTGCAGCGCCACGCGCCCGGCGTGTGAGTTGCCCGTGTCGTCGAGGGCGGGCGACCACACCGCGGCGCCCAGACGGTTCGGGACCACCGCCATGATCGCGCCGGCGACCCCGCTCTTGCACGGCAGACCGACGTCGAACGCGAAGGCCCCAGCAGCGTCGTAGGTGCCACAGGTCAACATCAGCGCCGTCACCCGGCGGGCGAGCCCGTCCGACAGCACGCGCTTCCCACTGGCGGGGTCGACCCCGTCGTTGGACAGGAAGCGGACCGCGCGCGCCAGCTGCCGGGTCGACATGGACAACGAGCACTGGTGGACGTACAGCGCGAGCACCTCGTCGACGGGGTTACGGATGTTGCCGAAGTCCGCCATCAGGTTGGCCACCGCGAGGTTGCGGTGCGAGGTGTCGCGTTCCATCTGCGCGACCTCGTGGTTGGTCCCGATGTCACCTCCCGCGAGCTCGCTGACCAGCGCCGTGATCTCCGCGGTGGGGTCCGAGCAGTGGTCGAGCAGGATGTCGTCGACCACGAGCGCACCCGCGTTGATCATCGGGTTGCGGGGGATCCCCTTCTCGTGCTCGAGCTGGACGAGCGAGTTGAACGGGTCACCCGACGGTTCCCGACCGATGCGCGCCCAGATCTCGTCGGCGACGGCGGAGACGCGATCGACCTTCTGCATCGCGAGAGTGAGCGCGAAGGCCTTCGAGATGCTCTGGATCGGGAACACCTGGTCGACGTCCCCCTCGAGGTGCTCGGTCCCGTCGTTCTCGATGAGAGCGATCGCGAACCCGTTCGGGTCGGCCCCGCCGAGAGCGTCCTCGTGCTCGGCCACGTGGCCCTCGTCGGCCGTCGGGCGGGCGATCTCCGCGATCTCGCGCAGGTGGGTGTCGATGTCCTTCTGATCGCTCTCGGCGTCCTCGGTCGGCGTTTCGCCGTGCGCGGAGACCTGCTCGGGGTGGGTGTCGGCGACCACGTCTGCGTGCTCTCGTCGGGGAGGCACCAGCCAAGCGGCAGCTCCGCGCCCTCGCACCCGCTGGCCACGGCCGGACGACGGCGGATCAGCGGTAGGGCGGATCAGCGGTAGGTCGGCCCGACGGCCGTCGGCGCTCACCTGCTCTCCCCGGCCCCTCCGCCGTCGGGCCGGGCCAGGATCCGCCGGACGGAAGCCTCGAGTGCCGCGAGGTCGAACGGCTTGACGATGACGTCCGCGGCGCCGTTCTCGCGCAGGCGTGCAACCTCGTCGGGGTAGGCCTTCGCGGTCACGAAGATGATCGGGACGGCGGCCAAGCCGGGCGTCTCGCGGAAGGCCGCAGCCAGGCTGATGCCATCCATGCCGGGCATCATGACGTCGACGAGCGCCAGGTCGGGCGGATCCTCCCGGGCCGCTGCGAGGGCCTCGCCCCCGGACGCGTACGAGCGCAACTCGAGATCGGGTGACTGGTCGAGGGTCAGCTCGACGAGGAAGCGGATGTCCGCAT
Organism: Nitriliruptor sp.; assembly: GCF_040882075.1. Classification (NCBI taxonomy): domain Bacteria; kingdom Bacillati; phylum Actinomycetota; class Nitriliruptoria; order Nitriliruptorales; family Nitriliruptoraceae; genus Nitriliruptor; species Nitriliruptor sp. The sequence continues at coordinate 20,420 of NZ_JBBEBZ010000228.1, read as the reverse complement.
CGTCGTCGACGTGCAGGATCCGGGACTGGCTCACGCGGCCGCTCCCGATCGTCGGTCCCCGGCCACGGAGGCTACCCGCGCACGCTCCACTCCCGCGCGAGTAGACCCGACGATCCGAGCACGCTGAGCGCCGCGAGGAGGATGGGCACACGACGGTCCCCGCCGGAGGTCGGGTCGGTCGGACGCGCGGCCACACCACCCGGCCTCGAGCCGCTCGAGCCGAGGGGTCGGGCCTCCGGCGCCACGGTGTGGCCCACGACACCGGTGGGCGCGAGCCGCGTCGGCTCGAAGTCCTGGGTGTCGTCGAGGACGAGGAACACGATGGTGTTGTCGACGTACCGCCGAGCGGCGCGGTCGAACGCCCCCGAGCAGGTGACCAGGCGCAGGGTCGGCGCCTCGGTCCACCCGTAGACCTCGTCGGTCGGGAAGTCGTCCTTCGGGTGCTGCTCCACGCGATCGACACGCCAGTGGACGCTGGTCCCATCCTCGCGCTCGACGCTGACCCGATCGCCCGACTCCAGGTCGGGGAGCTCCCAGAAGGCGCCCGGACCCTGGCGCGAGTCGACGTGTCCGACGATCACCGCAGGTCCCCGCTCGCCGGGGCTGGAGCGCCCGGTGAACCAACCCGCGGTGTAGGCATCGTCGGGGACCTCGAGGCCCCCGTCCTCACGCGTGCCCAGCGGGATGGTGGTCGCCTCGATATCGACCGCGTCCGACCGCACCCGGACCGGGGCGGGCGCATCGACCTCGAACCAAGGAACCGCTACGGAGGTGGCCGAAGTCGGGACGGTGCTGAGGGCTTCAGGTGGGGGCGTCGAGGTCCACGAGAGCAGCACCGTGGCGATCAGGACCGTGACGCACGACAGCGCCGAGAGACGCGAGGCGATGGGCCCCGGTCCCTCGGCGGTGGCGTGCGGCGCGGTCACCTGGCTCAGGCGCGGACGGGTGCGAGCCGCCGGGCGTTGGCGAGGTGACCGACGAGAGCGAGGATCAGGAGCGCGAACGCTGCGGCGTGAGGAGCGCCGAGCCCGGCACCGTCCTCGATCGCCGCGCCGCCGAAGCCAGCGTCGACGCCGCCGACCGGCGCGGTCTCCTGCTCGGAGGTGCCCTGGTCGTCGACCTGATCATCCGCAGCCGCGGTGTCGGTGTCGGACGGGCCCTGGTCGACGAACTGCGCCGCAGCCGGGCTCGCGAGCGCCAGGACGACGATCAGCGCGGTCATGGCTGTCAGCGTGAGCAACAGTCGGACGGGGTTCATGGTCGTGGTGCGGGTTCGGGTCGTCACGGGGTCCACCTCGGTCGTCGATCGTCGGATGCGGCTCGTGGGTGGGCCCGTGCTCTCACGGATGCTCGAGAGCGGCGGACGCCGGCGGCCGTCGGGGGAGGTTCGGTGGCGTCGGCCACCCGGTTGGGCGGGACCAGCGAGAGATGACCAGACCTGAGCGGCCACACGGCCGCCGAGATCGGTGAGGTCGGTGAGCGACCACGCGGCGGCGGGGTCACTCGGTCACGATCACGGTCCCCACCATGAAGTTGTGCGGTGAACAGAAGTAGCGGTACTCGCCGGGCTCGTCGAAGGTCACCGAGGCCGTGTCACCGCGATCGGCGAAGGCGACCTCGAACGTGCCGTTCGGCTCGCCGTCGACGCCGCTCGTGACGGTGTGCCGGGTGGCGTCCTGGTTGGTCCAGGTGACCGTCTGGCCGACGGTGATCTCGACGACGTCGCCGTCGAAGCTGAACATGCTGATGTCGATCTCGACGTCGCCGGCTTCCTCGGTCACGCGGGCACCCGTCGGGGCGGGTTCCGACGTCGCGTCCTCGTCCGCGACGTCCGGCGCGGCGGGAGCCGAACTCGAGGGTTCGTCGCTGGCCGTCTCGTCCGGTCCGGACGCGCAACCGACGGTCAGAGCAGCGACGGCTAGCAGGGTGACCACGTGAGCTCGCACGTGAGGCTCCTCGTTCGGTCGTGGTATCACGACGCGGGTGGTGTCGGAAGGCGAGGGCCCGCCCCGTGGAACGGGAGCGGGCCCTCCGGGTGGAACCTCGTGCTCAGCCGTTGATGGCGGCGTTCAGCGAGTCGATCGCGCCGGCCAGCGTGGAGATGTGCCCACGCAGGCTCTCGGCGACCGCATCGGCGGGCAGTTCGCCGCCGGTCACGTCCTCGAAGAAGGCGCCGGCGTCACCGGTGTAGCCCTCGAGGTCGTCGATGGCCTGGACCTGCGCCTGCTCGTCACCACCGGCGGTGGCGACCGCGTAGTCGACGAAGAAGCCGATGTGCTGGCGCCACAGCTCGAGGAACGCGTCGCGGTTGTCGTCACCAGCGACCTGGCCGATACCGTCCGCGAGCTCGACCGAGTTGCGGTCCAGCGTGGCGGCTGCAGCCTCGAACGCCGGGCTGTCGGCACCCTCGGCGTACGCGGTCTTGACCGCGATGCCGGCGAGGTAGACGTGCTCCTGGAGCGAGGCGGTCAGGCCCGAGCGGAACTGCGACGCCTCGGAGTCGGTCGCACCGTCCGCGTCGATCGCGGCCGCGATGCCGCCGGAGAGGATGGCCGCGGACTCGACCACGTGGTCAGCCGCTTCCTTGAGCGAGTCGAACGCACCCGCGTCACCAGCGGCGAAGCCGTCGATGGCGGCGGCCAGCGTGTCGATGTGCATCTGCAGGTTGGCAGTGACGGCGTCGGCCGGCAGCTCGCCACCGGTGATCTCCTCGAAGAACGCGCCGGCGTCACCGGTGTAGCCCTGGAGGTCGTCGAGCGCCTGCTGCTTGCCCTCCTCGTCGTCCCCGGCCGTGGCGACCGCGTAGTCGACGAAGAAGCCGATGTGCTGGCGCCACAGCTCGAGGAACGCCTCGCGGTTCTCGTCACCGGCGACCGAGCCGACGGTGTCGGCGAGCTCGACCGAGTTCTCGTCGAGGGCTGCGGCCGCGAGCTCGAACTCGCCGCTGTCAGCACCGAAGCTGTAGGCCGCGTCGACGGCGTAGCCGGCCAGGTAGACGTGCTCCTGCAGCAGGCCGGTCAGACCCGCGCGGATCTCGGTCGCCGTGTCGTCGACACCGCCCTCGAAACCGGCAGCCGCGATGACCCCGCCGGAGAGCGTCTTGGCTCCCTCACGGACGTGGTGGGCGGCGGCCTTGGCGTCGGCGTACGGGTCGCCGCTGCTCTCGATGGCGACCGCGAAGTCCGTCGACGCTTGCTCGTCCTCGGTCGTCGGCTCGTCGGTGGGCTCCTCGTCGGTGGGCTCCTCGTCGGCCGGCGCCTCGACGTCGGTGTCGGTCGAAGCGGTGTCCGGCTCGTCGGTGGAGCAGGCCGCCAGCACCAGGCCGGCGGCGCTCACCGCGGCGATCGTCCTCGTCATCCTTCTCAGGTCTCGCATCAGGGGGTCTCCTCGTGGTGGTTCGTGGTGTGCGCCGGCCGTCACCGGCCGGTGGTCCGCGGCCGTCGGGGCCGTCGGAGTCGCGGGTGGTTCGCCCCGACGACCGCATCGGCTTGGCCCGTTCGACCGAGGGAGCGACCGTTCGGCCAGGGTCCGTACGCCTGGGAGCCCGGCCGAGGGGGCCGGGCTCCTCGGTGGGTGCCGCTCGCGGGGAACCCTGGGCTCAGGCGGCGGCCACGACGGTTCCGCGTCGGCCGGAGCGAGCCAGGACGACGAGCACGAGCACCGCGAGCAGTTCGGACCAGACCGCCGCGCCCTCGGCGCCCGTCAGGGTGAACTCGGTCGCGAACCCGAACAGCCCGACGGTGCTGGCGACGGTGAACGCCACGAGCTGTCCGAGCGACAGGAGCACCCCGCCGGCCAGGACCCGCACGTCGTCGGTGATCAGGACGGCGATCGCCAGGACGAACGCCGCCACGACACCGGCCAGGAACAGGGGGCCGATGACGGGGACCGCGGAGAACCCACTGGCCCACGGCCGCAGGTGGACCACACCTTGGGTCGCGAGGAGCACGGCACAGAGCGCGCGGAGCACGAGGCGAGGAAGGCGAGGTGGTGAGGCGGCCACGGGGGCTCCGGTGTCGGGGACACCGGGGGTTCGAGAGCGATGCGACCTCGGCTCGGCCGCACGGCCCGGTCGCCCCCGCTCAGCCGGTCTCCGCTCAGCCGGTCCGGTGCCGGAGAACCGCGGTCCGCGACGCGTGGTCGGCGATCAGGTCGGGTCGCCGTCGGTCGTGCCCGCCTCACGCTCGGGCCGCAGGATCGCCACGAGGAACCCGTCGCCCTGCGCGTACGGCTGGAGGTCCCAGGTGGACAGCAGGACGTCGACGACCAGACCCGCGGACCCCACGTCCTCGAGGAAGTCGTCGACCTCGTAGCCGCGGTCGGTCCCGAAGCCGACGACGAGGCGTCCGCCTCCACGGAGGTGTGCGCGCAGGCTGGCGAGCACCGCGACGTGGGTCTCCGGCGCCAGGAACGTCAGGACGTTGCCAGCGCAGACGATCGCGTCGAACCCCTCGTCGATGCCGCGCGAAGGCAGGTCCAGGGTCGACAGATCGTCGACGAGCCACCGAGGACCCGGGTGGTCCTCCTCGGCCGCGGCGATCAGGGCCGGGTCGATGTCGACGCCGACCACCTCGTGGCCCGCGTCGGTGAGGAACGCGCCGACCCTGCCGGGACCGCAGCCGGCGTCCAGGATGCGCGACCCACGAGACACCATCGCGTCGATCAGCCGCGCTTCCCCGGCGAGGTCCTCACCGGCAGCGGTCTTCGCGCGCATCCGTTCGATGTACCACGAGGAGTGACCGGGATCCTCACGGGTCAGGCGGAGCCACTCGTTCTCGTCGGACATGCTTCGCTCCGGGCTCGCTCGGCGTCGGCCCGGCACCGTACGGCGACCACCGGCCACGGGCGAGATCGGCGGCACCCACCCGACCCGCGCTCGCGTCCCGACATCTCGCTGGATAGCTCCTCCGCCAGGACCGAGATGCTCATCGCTGCCTGCGCCCCGGGCAAGGGTCCTTGGCCCTGACGCCGGCGCCCGGCCAGGGGGAAGATGGTCCTGGCCGGGCGATCGGCCTCGTTGGCGGGCGTCGCCGACGGCCAGTGGCTGGGCTGGCGCCTGGGCATCACCGCGGAGGGTGACTGGCAGTTCTTCATCTCGGGCGACTGAGACCTACCGACCGAACCCCACGCCACGTCCCGACCGGCTGCTGACGCCCTGATCGGCCTGGCGCGACTGCTCGGCGATCTCGTCGCGGTGCTCGGCGAGCGCGGCGAGCAGCCGGTCGTCGGCGATCGCCAACATACGGACCGCCAGCAGGCCGGCGTTGTGACCACCGGCCACGGAGACCGTGGCGACCGGCACGCCCTTGGGCATCTGCACGATCGACAGCAGCGAGTCCATCCCGTCGAGGTACCGCAACGGGACGGGGACGCCGATCACCGGGACATCCGTGGCCGACGCCAGCATCCCGGGCAGGTGAGCCGCGCCTCCAGCACCCGCGATGATGACCTTCAGCCCACGCTCGGTGGCCGACCGCCCGTACTCCAGCATCTCGTGCGGACGACGGTGGGCGGAGACGACCCGTATCTCGAACGGCACCTCGAACCGCTCGAGCACCCTGGCCGCGGGCTCCATGACCTCGAGGTCGGAGTCGCTGCCCATCACCACGCCCACCAGGGGCTGGTCGCTGCTCATCGCTGGTCTCCTTCGCCGGTCAACAGGTCGGCGGCGCGACGCGCGCGCAAACGTGTCTCCGTGGGGTCATCGCCGACCGTGGTGACGTGCCCCAGCTTGCGCCCGGGGCGCGCTGCCTTGCCGTACAGGTGGACCGTGGCACCGGGGACCTCCAACGCCGCCGGCAGCCGCACCCGGGGATCGGAGCCGTCCGCGGGACCCAGGACGTTCACGGTGGCCACCGCCGGCGCCGTCAGTGCGGTGTCCCCGAGCGGCAGGTCCAACACGGCCCGAGCGTGGTTCTGGAACTGCGACGTGCGGGCGCCCTCGATGGTCCAGTGCACCGAGTTGTGCGGCCGCAGTGCCAGCTCGTTGACCACCAAGCTGTCGGCGGTCTGGAACAGCTCGAGGGCCACGACCCCGACCCCGTCGATGTGTCGCACGACCCGCTCGGCGAGCGCCGTCGCCTCGGCGGCGACCTCGGCGGGGACGGGTGCGGGGACCACGAGCTCGACGCAGATCCCGTCCGACTGCACCGTCTCGGTGACGGCGTACGTGCGCTGCTCCCCTGCTGGTCGGCGCACCACGGCGACCGCGAGTTCGCGCACGATGGGGACGTGCTCCTCGACCAGCAGCTCCGACCCGGCCGCGCTCGTCTCGTCCCACAGCCTCTGCGCGGCGTCGGCGTCGGGCAGCATCCACACGCCCCTCCCGTCGTACCCGCCCCGCACGGCCTTGGCGACCACCGGCCAGCCCACGGCGTCCCCGAAGCCCAGCAGGTCGTCGCGGCTGGTGACGGCGCGGTGGTCGGGTACCGGGAAACCGGCAGCGGCGAGCTGCTGTCGCTGGTGGAGCTTGTCCTGGGCGTAGCGCTGGGCCGCGGGGCCCGGTCGCAGCACGTGGCCGCGCTCCGCGAGCGTCGCCAGCAGCCGAGGATCGACCAGCTCGTGATCGAAGGTCACCACGTCACAGCCGGACGCGAACGCCTCGAGCTGCTCGAGGTCGTCCCAGGAGCCCACCACCGCGTCGGGCGTCACCTGGGCGGCGCTGTCGATCGGTCCGCCGCCGAGGACCCGGAGCTGCACCGCCAGCCCGATGACGCTCTGGTGGGTCATCCGCGCCAGCTGGCCGGCCCCGACCATCCCGAGCACCGGTGGGGCGTCACCGCGCCCGGAAGGACTCATCATGGGCGCGAGGCTAGTGCGGCCCGACGGTCCCGCCCGCACCAGACAGCGACGCCACACGGCAGGAACCCCGGCAGAACGACCTCTGGGGCCACCTACCGGGGTTCCGGGGTGCGCGCGCTGGGAGGGATTCGAACCCCCGGCCGCCTGATCCGTACTCGCATGGTTCTACTGCAACGCCACCGCGACGGGATCCTCGCCGCCATCGAACGGGGCCTCTCCAACGGACGGCTCGAGGCCTCAACCGCCGCGTACGGCTCATCGTCCGACGAGCGTTCGGGTTCCACTCCGTCAGCGCCGCGCTCGCGCTGGTGATGCTCTGCTGCGGCCCCGTCAACCTCCCGTGGCAGACCCGAGCATGAACGACCCACACTCATGCCGGGAGACCCCGAATCTTGACCCGCTGGTCGTGGTGGGCGGTCGCAGCGTTGTCGGGTAGCTGGCCGTGGTCTCGCTCGATGAGCCGCGGGCTATCGCTGCCGAACCACAGCAGCATGTCGCGCGGTTCAGAGTTGCAGCACGCCTCGTTCTCGTCCGAGGTCGCACCCGTCGAGCACGATGCGGTGCGGGGCGGGGAGCTCGACCTCGATACCGACCTCGGGGTCGGACCGCTGCAGGTGGAGTTCCGGTGTGGTGGGATGAGCGACAAGGGAGGTCGATAGCTCGGCCTTCTCACGCTTCGCCCACCAGATGGCGGTCTCGTCGATGGTGAGCTTCGGGAGGCCCAACTGCTCCACTCGGCGGAAGACGTCCGGTAGGACCTTCCCCGCGACCGCACCGAGCACCTCGGGGTGCCCGTAGATGTGGACCGGCCGCCCCAGCCGCACCTGCTCGTCGAGGTGACGCAGGTAGTGATCGCGGATGTCGTTGGCCGTCGGCTCGGGACGACCCTGCTCGCGGGCGAACATCACGGCCCGTTCGGGCGAGTAGGCGTGCACCGGGACTTGCAGAACCGAGCTGTCCGTACGGAACGGGCGACCATCGGTAGCCAGACCGAAGTCCGAGGACCAGCGGTAGCCGAGTGCCGCGAGTGCCGCGTCGAGCGTGGGGCTCCAGAGACCGCGAGGTGCGACGAACCCGACCGGCCGACGGCCCGTGAGTTCCTCCACCCACGCGTGTCCGGCCCTGACGTTGCGCCGATCGGCCTCGGCGTCGTCGTAGAGATCGTGGACCGCGGCGTGCTGGCCGACGTCGTGTGCGTCCAGCCACGAACCGAGATCGCCTGGGTGGCGTTCCACGAGCTCTCGGTTGAGCAGGAAGGTCGCCTGGACCCCGTGTTGTTCGGCGACCGCACCGAGCTGTCGCGCGCGGTCGCCGAAGACACCGTCGACGTCGACCCGGAGGATGAACACCGACGGCGAGCCGGCCGGCCACACCGCCCGACGGACGGTGGGCAGACCGGCGTGTCGCGCCGCGAACCGCACCATCCACGCGAGGGTCTCACTGACGCCGGCCTTGTCCACGGTCGCGGCTCGTTCGGTCACCTCGCTCCAGGGCGCGACCGGTCGTAGCCGATCGCCGTGCGCCTCGAGCTGCAGCGTGAGTGGCAGCCCGGACCACACCACGTGGCCAGCACCGAGACGTCGGTGGTGGACGGCGGCGTAGCGACCCTGCTCGATGCCGTGCTTGACGACCCGGTCCTCGTGCACGAGTACCGACCCGGCGCCTCCCCCCTCGTGGAGGAACGCCTGACCCGGTCCCGCAACCCAGGCCCCCGTCTCGGGGTGACCGAACCCGCCGATGGTCGTGACACGCCTAGCGGCGGGCACGACGCCGTCGCCACCAGCAGCGCCGTCGAGGACCAGGACGCCCCCGCGTTCGACCCAGGCACGGACGGCCCCGGGCACTGAACCCGATGCGACCGCGATCGATCCGTCCGGCTGGCTCGCGAGGCGGTAGGTCCCGCCGTCCTGTTCGAGCGCCGTCACCCACGCACGGTTGCCGTGACCCGGCAGCACGCTGATGCCGAGGTCGGTGCCGTCAGCTGGCGGGGCGAGACCGGCCGGCTCAGGCGCCAGCACGCCGGCTCGTGTGCAGCGTCAGTCGGTAGCGGTCCGCGCGGTAGCTCATCTCGCTCAGTTCGAGCGGAGTCCCGTCGGTCAGCCTCGTCCGGCGGACGATCCAGAGGATGGGGTCGCCCTCGTCCGCCCCGAGCAGATCGGCAATCTCCGCGGACGCCTGCGTGGCCTCGACCGTCTCCTCCGATCCCGCGAGTTCGAGTCCGCCACGGTTCTCGAGCGTGTCGTAGAGGGACCCACCGGCACGGAGTTCATCGATGTTGCGTTCCACGAGCGCCGCACAGCGGTCCCCGCGCAGGTAGGTCTGGTGGACCGCCATGGGTTCGCCGTCCGCCAGCATGAGCCGCTCGAGGAGGACGACGTCGCCGCCGTCCTCGATCGCGAGCTCACGGGCGAGCCGTCCGTTGGCCGCGAGCCGTTCGTGGGCCACGAGCCGCGCCGACGGTTGGAGGCCCTTCTGGCGCATGTCCTCCGAGAAGCTGTTGGTCGCCTGGAGGGGGCGTTCGATCTTTGGTTCGGACACGAAGGTGCCCCGCCCCTGCTGGCGCCGGAGGTGCCCGGAACGGACGAGGTTCGCGACCGCCTGCTGCACCGTCACCCGACTGACCTCGTATCGCTCGGTCAGCTCGCGTTCGCTCGGGAAGCGGACGCCAGGACCGACCGTCTCCGCGAGCGTGCGCAGCTCGCGGGTGAGCTGTCGGTAGAGCGGCGGGGCGTCGGGCCCTCGGTCGAGGACGCCGAGACCCGGTGGGTTCATGGCTTGGTTCATCGCACCGACGCCACCTCGCGCATGATCGCCTCAACGCGAGCCGGGTCCACCCGTTCCCACCAGACTCCATCCCACTTCATCGCGCTCCCGACGATGGCACCGTCCGCGACGCCGAGCAGCTCGCCGGCGTTCGAGCCATCCAGACCACTTCCTACCAGCACACTGCGCGAAGCGCTCGTCTTGATCGCCTCGACCTCCTCGACGCGGGTCGGGTCCCCGGTGTGGTGGCCCGTCGCGATCAGCACGTCGGCACCGAAGGTCTCGACGTCGTGCGTGAGCTGAGAGATCGATAGGTCGCCGACGATGGCGTGGCTGCCGTGCTTGACGTGAACGTCGGCCAAGATCCTCACGTCCCCAGCGCCGATGGCGGCGCGGAACCGCAACGCTTCGGCGGCCGCACCCTCGATGTAGCCCTCGTTCGCGATGTAGGCGTTCACCCACTGGTTCGCGCGAACGAACGTTCCGCCGATGGCCTGGGCGATGGCGATCGACTGCTGCACCGCGTGCGCGACGACGATCACACCGGTGGGCACGTCCGGCAGCGCCTCGCGGACCGCGACCCCGACGGCGGTGAGACCCGCGACCGTCTCCGGGCCGATGAGCTCGGGGCGGCGGTAGGGGACGTCTCCCGCGTTCTCGATGATGAGCATGTCGACGCCGCCGTCGACGTACGTCTGCGCGTCGTCGACGGCGCGGGTCGCGATCTCGCGCAGGGACGCCCCGTCGTACTGTGGTGAGCCGGGCAGCGGCGCCACGTGCACGGTGCCGATGATGGGCTTGGGCACGTCCACCAGCTCGCGGAGGATGTCGGAGGTCGGGGCTGGCGCGGGCATCAGGGCATCTCCATGGCGTTGGTGGGATCGGGCGCGTCGTGGCGCCGACGAGATCGGTGGTCGGTCAGAGCGGCATCGAGCTGGTCGCGCGTCGGTGCGGCGGTCTGTGCGCCCACACCCCGGCAGGCCAGCGCACCCGCGACGACGGCGGCTTCCGCCGCGACCAACGGGTCGTTGCCCCGGTGCAGTGCGGTCAGGAACGCGGCGCAGAAGGCGTCGCCTGCGCCGGTGCTGTCGACGACCTCGATGTCGATGCCGGGTACGTGCACCGCCTCGCCGCCGCGCGAGACGATCGCCCCGTCCGGGCCCCGGGTGAGGACGACCAGCTCCGGGCCTCGGGCGTGCAGCTCAGCCAGCGCCACGTGCAGATCGCCCTCCGGTGCCAGCAGGGCCGCCGCGTGGTGGTTGACGAAGCAGACGTCAACGAGTTCGAGCAGAGGTTCGATGTCCGGGAACCCTCGGCCGATGGAACCCGGCTCGAGGTCGATGCTGGTCCGAGCCCCGGCCGCCTTCGCCAGGTCGAGCGCGACGGCGGCGTTGTCGAGAGCGAAGGGTGCGACGTGGACGCGTTCGCTGGTCCGGAGCGCCTGCACGTCGAGCTGACCGCGGGTCGGGAACAGGCAACCGGTATCCGCGAGCGTCAGGGCCTTCTCGCCGGAGTCGTCGAGGTGGACGACGCACAGGAAGGTCGTGACCGTCGGGTCGACGACGAGGCCGCGCAGGTCGACCCCCTCGGCCTCCAGCGAGGCACGCGTGAGGCGGCCGTGTTCGTCGTCTCCGACAACGCCATGGACGCCGGCTCGCAGACCCAGGCGGTGGGCGGCGACCGCCACGTTGGCGGCGACACCGCCCGGACGCAGACCGAGGTGCTGACCTCGCACCTTCTCGCCGAAGGTAGGCATCCGTGGCACGCCAAGGTAGATGTCGATGTCGACGTCGCCGACGGCCAGGAGTTCCAGCGGATCGCTCACTCGTCGCCCTCCCCGGACAACAGGTTGTTGAGCACGACGCTCCCGATGAGCAGCAGGCCCAGCACGCCGGACTGCCAGACCTGGTCCACACCGTTGAACTGCAGACCGGCATTCAGGAGGATCACGACGAACAGCGCGAGGAACGTGCCACTCAGCCGGCCTCGCCCGCCGAAGATGTGGGTGCCGCCGAGGACGGCGATGGTCACCGCCTGCAGTTCGAACCCGGAGCCAGCGGCGGGACGCGCGGTCTGCAGCCACGAGTTGGTCACTACGGCACCGAGTCCGGCGAGGCCACCCGAGATGCAGAAGAGCCAGAACCGCAGCGCCCGCGGCGAACGCCCGACGAGGCGAGCGGCGCGATCGCCGTTGCCAACCTCGTAGATCGTCCGCCCGAACCGGGTGCGGGCCATCAGCCAACCCACGACGGCGTAGGCGGGGAGCAGTACGAGCAGGAGTTGGGCCGGCACGTTCAGGACCGTGCCCTGCCCGATGAAGGGGAACCCCGCCTCGCCGTATCCGCTGATGGCTCGACCTCCCGAGATGACCAGCGCGAGCGAGCCGTACAGGAACAGGGTGCCAACGGTGCCGATGAGCGCGGGGATGCCGACGACCGCGATGAGAAAACCGTTGAAGGCACCGAGCAGGACGCCGGTCACGATCGCGATACCAGCCGCGGGCCAGACGGGAACACCGGCGCTGACCGCGAGCCCCATGACGATGCCGCTCAGGCTGAGCGCCGAGCCGACGGACAGGTCGATGCCTCCACGTCCGCTGAGGATGATCAGCGTTTGACCGAGGGCGAGCAGGCCAACGACGACACCGAACTTTGTGATGTCGACCAGCAGCGTCGGGCGGACCAACGCCGGCGAGATCTGACTGAAGACGACGAGCATGCCGACGAGGAGCAGCGCCAACATGGTCCGGCGGTCGGTCAGGATCGGACGAGCGCTCACGGAGAGAGAAGTCATGCTGGGACCTCCTGCCCCGAACGGCGTTCGAGCAGCACGTCGGAGCCGACCGCGATGAGGACGAACGCGCCGAGCGCGACGCCGTTCCACAGCGGAGGCACCCCGGAAAGCACGATGCCGTTCTGCAGCACCGCCACGAAGAGGACGCCGCCCAGGGTGCCGGACAGCGAACCGCGACCGCCGGTGATCGACGTACCACCGATGAGGACCGCAGCGATGACACCGAGCTCGAAGTCCCTTCCGGTGAAGGCCTGCACCACGCCGACGCGCGCCATCTGCATGACGGCGGCGAGGCCGACGAGCGCGCCGAGGAGCGCGAAGGCGCCGATGATGCGCCGGTCGACGGGGATGCCGTTGAGCCGTGCAGCCTGCCGGTCGTTCCCGACGGCGTAGATGTCCCGCCCGAACCTGCGCCGCTTCGCGACGGAGGCGAGCACGGCGAAGACTGCGAGGGCGATGAGCCCGACGACGGGGACAACACCGATGCGCATCCCGCCAAGCCACGGGACGAGGGGTGGCGCGAACAGATCGCGTCCGCCCCAGAGGCCGTAGAGCACGCTACGCCAGACGAACAGCATGCCGAGCGTGGCGATGATGGCGGTCATGCGACCCTTCGCCACGATGGAGCCGTTGAGCGATCCCATCAGCGCGCCGGTCGCCACCACGATGCCGAGGACGGCCACCACCGGCATGTCCTGGGTGGTGGTGAGCCAACCCGTCAGCCAGGCCAGGACGCCGAGCATCGAGCCGACGGATACGTCGATGCAGCCGAGGATGATCACGAAGGTCATCGCCGCCGCGACGATCGCCAGTCCGGCCGAGTTCACGATGACGTTGCCGAGGTTGCCTGCCGTGAGGAAGTTCGGCAGGAGGAACGAGAACGCGACCAGTTGCGCGGCCAGCAGGACCCAGATCGCCAAGCGCCGGATGCGTTCTAAGCGGGCGTTGACCACACTTCGGGCCTCCGCAGCAGTCTGGTCCGCCGCCGGCCGCTGGAGCTCAGCGATGCTCATCAGGCGTCCCTTCCTCAGCCGCCGGCTCCGAACTGGCCGGGCTGCTGGCGGTTCTCGTGCCGCCGACGAGATCGCTCCCTAACGCTGCGCGTAGCACCGTCTCCTCCTCGATGACGTCGCCATCGAGCTCCAGCTCGACCCGTCCCTCGCGGAGGACCACGACCCGGTCAGACAGCGCCAGCAGCTCGGGGAGCTCGGAGGAGATCAGCAGCACGGCCAGACCCTCCTCGGCCAGGCCCGCGATCAGCCGGTGGATCTCCGCCTTGGTCGTGACGTCAATGCCACGAGTCGGTTCGTCCAGGATGAGGACCTTCGGGTCGGTCGCCAGCCAACGCGCCAGGATCACCTTCTGCTGTGATCCACCCGAGAGCGTCGTGATCCGATCGTCCATCGAGGCGGTCTTGACGCCTAGCTCCTCGATGTAGCGCTGGGCGAGCCGGCGCTCCGCCGCACGATCGATGATGCTGAGGGGGCCGCTCCGACGACCGAGTTCGGCTGCGCTGAGGTTCTCACGCACCGACAGGTAGGGGAAGATCCCCATCGCCTTGCGATCCTCCGGCACGTAGGCGAGCCCGCACGCGACCGCGTGCGCCATCGTCGACGGCACGTACGGCTCACCCATGAGCTCGACGTCCCCACCGCTCGGCGGGAGCTCACCGAGCAGCGAGAGTGCGATCTCGGTCCGTCCGGCTCCTACCAGTCCATACAGGCCGAGCACCTCGCCGCGCCGCAGCTCGAGCGACACGTTGTCGAGCACGCCCGGGACGGCGAGTCCACGGATGCGCAGCGCGACGTCCTCTTCGGCGACCGTCGACGATCGCGTCGCCACGGACGCGAGCACCTCGAGGTCCCGCCCAGACATGAGTCGGACGACATCGTCCTCGATGTCCCCCTCCACGACGAGCGCACCGACCCGACGGCCGTCACGGAGGACGATCGCGCGGTCAGCAACCTGCTCCAGCTCGCGGCTGCGGTGGGTGATGTAGAGGACCGCTCCGTGCTGCAACCAGCGCTCGACGAGCGCGAAGAGCCGCTCGGTCTCCGTCGCGGTCAGGATGCTGGTCGGCTCGTCGAGGATGAGCAGCTTCGCATCGTGGTGGAACGCCCGAGCGATGAGGATGAGCTGCTGCTCACCGAGGCTGAGCGTGCCCATGCGACGGTCCAGCAACGCCTCGTCGAGTCCGACCCTGGCGAACAGCTCGACGGCCTCGCCGTGCATAGCACGCCACCGGATGCCGCCCAGACGCCCCGTCAGCTCCCGTCCAGCGAAGAGGTTCTGGAGCACCGTGAGGTGCGGCAGGAACGTCGGTTCCTGGTGCACCATCACGATGCCGCGCTCGTTCGCGTCGGCCGGCGAGTGGGGCGCGTAGGGCGCCCCCGCGAAGGTCAGCTCGCCGGCGTCCGGTTGGTGGACGCCGGCGAGGACCTTCATCAGGGTGGACTTACCGGCCCCGTTCTCGCCGAGCACCGCCACGACCTCACCGGGGTGGACCTCGAGGTCCACCCCGGTCAGAGCTTGGGTGTGGCCGAACCGCTTGCTAACACCTCGCAGGCGCAGCAGCGGTTCGGCTCGGTCGTGGGCTTCCACGATCAGAAGTCGAAGTCGGCGTAGTTGCTCTCGTCGAAGATCATGGGCGGACCGAGCAGCAGGACGCCGGTCTCCTCGTCGAACTCGATCGGCCTGTCGAGACCAGGCACGTCATTCTCGGCCTGGAGCTCACGACCTTCGATCAGCTCGATGGCAGCCCAGACGGTCAGGTAGCCGAGCTCCTCCACGTTCCACAGGACCGTCGTCTCCATGACACCAGCCTCGATGAAGGGACCGGCGGTGTTCGGCGATCCGTAACCGATGACGGCGATCTCGCCCGCGCGATCGGCGTTCTGGACCGCTTGGGCGACGCCGGGCACTGCGGTCGACGGCACGCCGACGATCCCCACGATCTCGGGGAACGCGGTCATGAGGTCCTGTGCCTCGCGCAGGGCGTCCTCGGAGTCCTCGGTGTTTCGGACGCCACCGACGAGCTCCATGTCGGGGTACTCGTTCTCCATGCGCTCGATCATCGCGTCTGTCCACGCGTCGAGGCTCGCGGTGTCCGGGATGCCGGAGACGATCCCGATCTGACCCGACTCGCCGACCTGGCGGGCCAGGTCGTCCATGAGCGCGTAGCCAAGGTCCTGATCCAGGGCCTGCGCCACGAAGACCTGCCGGTCAGAGTCCGGCGCGTCGGCGTCGGAGGTCAGCACCGGTATGCCCGACTCGACCGTGCTGTTGATCGAGGAGTTGATCGCGGTCGGGTCCAGCGGCGAGATGGCGATCGCGTCGAAGCCCTGCGAGACCAGGCTCTCGAAGATGCGGAGCTGGTCGGGCGAGCTCACGGTCGCCGGACCGGTCTGCTCGAAGCTGACCCCGAACTCCTCGGCCGCAGCAGCGGCACCCTGCTCGAAGCCGTCGTAGTACGGGATGCCCTCGATCTGCGGGATGAAGCCGATCCGGTAGTCCCCGCCTGCGCCCGAACCGGCGTCGCTGTCTGCATCGTCGCCCTCCGTGGTCTCGGCGCCGCCGGCGAGATCCTCGGCCAGCCCCTCCTCGCCCTCCTCCGCAGTACCGCATGCGGTCGCAACGAGCACCATCGCGGCGCTTGCGGCGAGGATTCGGACTCCTCGTGTGTACATCACATCAACTCCTATTTGTTAGGACAACCCGTCAACCTGACGTTAGGTTATTTATCAAAGGTGGGCAAGGAAGTGGTCGACCGGTCTTGGCTCGGCTCACACGTCGCGCACTGCTGTGCGGCAGACAGACCCATCTCGCCGCGCAGCCACAGTCGCAGCACTTCCTTGATCTCGATCACGGTGATCTCCCGGTAGACCACGCGCTCCCCGTCGATACGGCGAACACGCACTGAACTGGCCACACGACCGGGAACCCTGGAGGTGGTCCCACAACTGGCTAGCGGGTGGTCCCATCCTCGTGGCGGACGTCGAGCTCGTTGCAACAACCGGTTGACACCGCCCAGGACAACACGCCCGTTGGCGCCACCCGCCGCCCGACGCCATCACCGCGGTGACGATGCGCGCAGCCCTCGTCGCATGATGTTTGACCTGGAGTACAGACAAGGTAGCTTGTCTGAATGCGGATAGGTGAGCCGGCCCGGAAACATGGCGTCAGCGACGCAGACATCCTGCACGCCGTTCGCAACTCGAGGCGCTGGGTCGAGATGGCCGACGACCTAACGATGCTGATCGGAGCGGCGACCGATGGCGCGCTCTTGGAGATCGGTGTCCTCGACATCGAAGGCGACGACCCCGTGGCCATCCACGCGATGCCGTTGCGGCGGAAGTTCTACATGTTCCTCACGGAGGGGTGATGCGGATGCAACACACGGACGAAGAGATCGAACACGCGGCGGAACGCTTCGAGAAGGTCGCCGAGGAGCTCGATCCCGAGGCCGCCAGGGTGCTGGTGACCGAAGACCTGCGCGGAATCGCAGATGCTGCACAGACCGTCCGTGACGACGAGGCACGGTTGCGGGATGCCGTCGAGATCGCCCGGGCCCACGGCAGGTCGTGGAACCAGGTCGCGGTCGCGCTCGGTGTGTCGCGTCAAGCGGCGCGGCAGCGATTCGCCGACAAGGTGCGAACCTGACATCTGCAGCGCAGCCGGGCGACGCCGACGGGTTCGTCCACCGATGTCCCGGTCGCTGGGACTGCGACACCGACACCGACACCGTGATGCTCGGGAACTACTACGACGTGGCGATGCTCGACCCGTGAGCTCGCTGACGGTCACGACGGCGATCCCAGCACGACCATCGAGGACCTCGGTGTGGTCCACCACCGCGGGCGTGAGGCGCGGGAGGCGCGCGCGGCCATCCTGCATCCGACGGCTGTCTACGACCCGCGCTGTGCGTGCTGCGCGCTGCTGCTGTCCGAGCTAATCGGGGACGCCGGGTCCGACCTACGTGCCGAGGACCCGGGCTTCGTCTACCCGAACGCGCATCGTGTCTGGCTCGCCGTGGGCACTGGAGCCTGTGTCGCCAACGAGCAGGTCGGCGGGACCCGCGCGGGGCGGCGGCCCGTTGCGGTCGACCTCACGAGCGACCGTCGACGTCGGCCGGTCGAGTTGTCGGGCGATATCCGCGAAACTGCGCTGTACGGCCAACCCGAGCGCGATCTCCTCACGCTCGTCCTGGCTCAACCGTGCTCCTGGCATCCCGCCCACCTCCGGCTCATCGAACGAAATCCTGGTCGTTCAGCGAGCCGTGGCGTTGAAACCACTACCTGAGCGCGGGGTGTCCTTACGCGAACTGAGCGAATAGAGCGTCGTTGAGGGTGTGACGGTGGGCACGTTTGGGCATGACCTGGGTTCGCGGTCCAAGGGCCGATCGCCGCTCCGTACACCTTGCTGAACGAGTCACGCTGATCTTCATGAGCGACTCGAGGCGGAAGGCAGAACTCCCCGCGGCGGATCATCACCCCACACCGCTCTTGCCAAAGCTTGCCAATCCGTCGTAGACTGCCACCATGCCGACCATGAACATCTCGCTCCCAGAGTCGCTTCGCGCATTCGTGGAGGACCAGATCACCCAGCGCCGCTACGGCACGACCAGCGAGTACGTCCGGGATCTGATCAGACGCGACCAGGACCGCCAGCACCTTCGTGACCTCCTGCTCGCCGGCGCTGCCTCCGAACAGGGGCGGGTCGCCGACGATCGCTACTTCAACGATCTCCGCGACGAGGTAGACGCGGCGTCCGGTGGGTGAGCGGTACCAGGTCGTCCCGCGCGCTCTCGCCACCCAGGACCTGCGCGACACCGCGGCCCACTACGCCGCCGAGGTGGACGTCGCTACCGCACGTCGGTTCATCGATGCGGTCGAACAGGCCTTCGCGCTCATCGCCCGGCAACCCGGGATCGGGTCTCCGCGCTACGCCGTCGAACTCGACTGGCCGGGACTGCGGGTACACCCGGTTCAACGGTTCCCCTACCTCATCTTCTACCTCGAGCAGGCGGACCGCCCCGACGTCTTGCGCGTCCTGCACGCCCACCGCGACATCCCAGGCAGCCTCCAGGACACCGAGACCGACACGTGAGCCGCATAGCGGCTCCGTGACGCTCGAGATCATCGCCATCGGCTTCATCCTCGACCTGATCGCTCCCTGCTCCAGAACAATGTGCTGGCCAGCCGCACCTGGGCGAGCCGCAACGAGTTCCGCATGGCGATCATCACCAGGACGCTTCTGGGCTTGGTCCGTCGACCACATCAGGGCTCGAGCGACGGGCGCCCTCCCTCAGCAGTTCAGCCCGATGCAGCTACCTCGTTGAGGTAGGCGGAGATGATCGTGGTGACGAACGCGTCCTCGAGGGGGGCCCGGGCCAGGACACGGCGGTAGAACAGCGGGCCGGCGAGCCGGGCGATCGCGGTGTCGAGGTCGTGGTCTGCGGGCAGTTCGCCGCGGCCGATGGCCGCCTCGAGCGCGCGGCGTAGCCCGGAAGTGCCGGTTGCGAGCAGTTCGGTCTGGGTCGTGCGGAGTTCGGGGTTCCACTCGGCACGCCCGATCAGCGCGATGAGTTCGGGGACCAGCGGTGAGCTCATCGTGCGTTGCAGGCGCCCAAGTTCACGGGCGAGATCGGTGGCGAGCTCGCCGCTGCTCTGACTGGCGTGCGGCGCCTCGACCTCGGCCAGGGCGTGCAGCAGCAGATCCGTCCGCTTGGGCCAGTGCCGGTAGACGGTGGCCCGGCCGATCCCGGCCTCCGTCGCGACCTCCTGGTGGGAGACCGCCTCGAAGCCGGCGCGCTGCACGAGGCGACGGACCGCCTCTCGGACGGCCTGGCGCGTGCGCACGACCCGGGGGTCCACGTCGTCGAGGGACGTTGGCGGGTCCTGGACCGGTCGGCGGTGCGACATGTCAGCTCGATCGGTTCGGCACACACGGTCAGACTTGCGGGACGAACTGTATCAGAGTATGTTCGAGACACTTCGTCTCTAAAAGGCTGTCGCGTCCGTCGACGCCGAGACCCACGACGTCAGGAGATGCTCATGACCGGCTGGCTGTACAGGGTGGGGACGTGGACGGCCGGTCGCCGCCGTCGTGTGGTGCTGGTCTGGGTGCTTGCAGCCGTGCTGCTCATCGGGCTCGCCCAGGCGTTCGGTGGGGAGTTCAGCGAGGAGTTCGGGATCCCGGGCACGGAGTCCCACGCCGCACAGCAACTCCTCGAGGAACGCTTCCCGGAGCAGTCGGGCGGCTCGGCCCGCGTGGTGTTCCACTCGCCGGACGGGCCCCTGACCGACCAGGACCAGGCTGCCGCCGTGGTGGCCACGCTCGGATCGGTGGGCGAGATCCCGGCGGTCGCGGTGGTCGGCGACCCGCTCGAGGGCCGCGGCGGGTCGCTCTCGGCCGACGGCACGATCGGCTTCGCCGACGTGCGCTACAGCCTGCCGATCGGCGAGCTCGGCTCGGGCGCGGTCGACGAGCTCGATGCGGCCATCGAGGTCGGACGTGGGCTCGGGCTGAAGGTGGAGCTCAGCGGTGAGCTGCCGTCCTACTTCCAGTCACCGGAGCTGGGCGGGACCGAGCTGGCCTTCAAGGTCGCTGCTGCCCTCGTGATCATGCTCGTCGCGTTCGGCTCCATCATCGCGACCGGGCTCCCGCTCGGCCTCGCCCTGTTCGGGCTCGCTGCTGGCGCCGGACTGATCCGACTGCTCGCCGTCGTCGTCGACGTGCCCTCCGCCAGCCTGCTCCTCGGAGTCATGCTCGGGCTCGGCGCAGGCATCGACTACGCCCTCTTCATCGTGACCCGCCACCGCCAGAACCTCGCCGAGGGCACCGAGGTGATGGACTCGATCGGGCGAGCCACCGCCACCGCCGGCCAAGCGGTCGTCTTCGCCGGTGGAACGGTCATCATCGCCATCGGGGGGCTCGTGGTCGCCGGGATCCCGGCCGCAACGATCATGGGGGCGTCCGCCGCGATCGTGGTCGCCGTGATGGTGCTCGCCTCCATCACCCTGCTGCCCGCCCTGCTCGGCTTCGCCGGCGCAGGCATCGACCGG
>NZ_JBBEBZ010000227.1:0-1638 GCF_040882075.1 Nitriliruptor sp. | reverse complement strand
GGCGAGAGCCGCGAAGGCGGGCAGCGACGAGTGGGCGACGATCGGCATCGAGGTGGTCCGGTCCGGGAGAGCGCGACGCTAGTGCCCGTCCCCGTCCAGGTGGCCAGCCGACGGTGACAACGTGGCGACGCTGCTACCGCAGGGCGCGGACCCAGAGGTGCGCGGGAGCCGCGCGCGCTGCCGGGCTCGTCCTACTTGTAGTTGGTGAACCGCAGCGGGGCGTCGTGGTCCTTGGCCTTGACCATCGCCTGGATCTCCTGCAGGTCGTCGCGCTTCTTGCCGACGACGCGGATCCGGTCCCCCATGTTGGTCGGGGTCACCTTGAGCTTGGTCGCCTTGATGTCCTTGACGATGGTCTTGGCGAGGTCGGCGGGCAGTTCGCTGACGAGGCTGATGTCGACCCGGCTGCGTCCGCCCGACACGTCCTTCGGCTCGCCGATGTCGAGCGCCTTGAGCGACACCTTGCGCTTGACGCACTTGTCCTTGAGCACCTCGAGGGCGGCGTCGACGCGGTCCTCGGACGCCGATTCGACCTTGATGGCCTCGTCACCGGACCACTCGATGGAGGTGTCGGTGTCCTTGAAGTCGAAGCGCGTCCCGACCTCGCGGGCGGCCTGGTTGATGGCGTTGTCGACCTCCTGCTTGTCGACCCCGGCCTCGATGTCGAAGCTCGCGTCTGCCACGGGTGCGCTCCTGCTCGGGTGGTCCGTCGGGCGAGCAGCCAGCGTAGTGAGGTGCCAGCGGCCACCGATCCGGACGTGTCACAGGGGTGCGGCATCCTGAGCCTGGACAGGGACCATCCGTGGGGGCGGATGGAGGACTCGAGATGCACGAACCACAGCTCGACCTCGGAACCGAACCGGCACCCGCCGATCACGCGGTCGATCACCAGGCGGCGCATCTGGCGAAGGCCGACCGACGGCCAGCCGACACGCTCTGGCGCGCCAACCCACGCGAGCAGGGCTTGCTCGGGCTGACCGACGCGATCGCCTTCTTCGGCGCGCAGGGCTGGTCGATCAGCCTGCCGCTTATCGACAGCCAGCCCTACGACCTCATCGTCGACGATGGGACGCGCCTCCAGCGCGTCCAGGTCAAGACCACCACCTACCGCTCGCGGGACGGGGTCTTCGTGGTGAGCCTCGCGACCCGGGGTGGGAACCAGAGCTTCCACACCTCGAAGGACTTCGATCCGACGAGCTGCGAGCTCCTGTACGTCCTGACCGATGCTCGAACGCGGTACCTCATCCCGGCGGCCGATGCCGGGGGGAGGACCACGATCAACCTCGGAGAGCGGTACGCGTCGTACCGTCTGCGCGGGTGAAGCTCTCGGGTTGGCCGTCATCCAGCGACCGGCCTACCCTCCGCTGGTCCCGGCTGAGCCGGGGCTCCCGGTGGGATGCCCGAGCGGCCAAAGGGATCTGGCTGTAAACCAGACGGCTTCGCCTTCGCAGGTTCGAATCCTGCTCCCACCACGCAGCGCCTGGCCACCGCCCGTGTGCGCCGACGGACCGCACGGTTCGACGGACCGCACGGGCGGTGGCTACGCTCCCGGCCGCTCGCGCCCTCCGGCGTGGGTAGCTCGCAGCCCGCCCTGGTAGCTCAGTCGGCAGAGCACATCCATGGTAAGGATGGGGTCCG